>CAYVGF010000068.1:0-1565 GCA_964451115.1 uncultured Candidatus Saccharibacteria bacterium | reverse complement strand
CCATGCCCTCGTACTGCCACTATACTACGGCCCGCTGTTAGAGATGATAATATAAAAAATTCCATATGCCAAATTTTGAATATTCTCCGTGGTAAAATTGAAAATTGATACTTGATACTTGATAATTATATCCATGTCTAAAGTTTTAACCCAAAAGTTTTTTACCCGTAAAGCTAACCTTGTAGCGCCGGAATTGCTGGGCAAATATTTGGTCCGGAAGATAGGCGGCAGAAAGACGGCGCTGATGATAACTGAAACCGAAGCCTATGACGGGTTTGAAGACAAGGCGTCCCATGCCAGCCGGGGACTGACGGAAAGGAACAAGGTAATGTTCGGCCCGCCGGGACGATTTTATGTGTACTTAATTTACGGCATGTATGAAATGTTAAATATTGTAACTGGCGAAAAAGGTTATCCGTCAGCCGTTTTGATCCGGGGTGTTGAAAATTTCAACGGACCGGGAAAATTAACTCAAGCGCTGAAAATAAGCCGGCAGTTCAACGGGAAGTTAGCTGCTCCCAAAAACGATCTTTGGTTGGAAGATAGGGGAGTAATTGTTAAGAAAAAACAAATTATCAAAACCGCTAGGGTTGGCGTCCATTATGCCGGATCTCATTGGTCCCGGAAGCCTTGGCGGTTTGTGTTGAACTGCGAACAGGTAAGTGTTTAACTCCAAGCATTTAATGTAAGCGATTAATGCTAAGCCCTTAATGCCAAACGTTTAATGCCAAACTATTAATGCCTAATATTCAATGCCAACTATACCAATCTATAACACAAGCTAGCTGGATACTATAATGACCGATCGGTCATTATAGTATCCAGTTTTAATAATTGTACAGCGTTGTTATGTTGCGGCGTTGATGGAGTAACTCTTGGATCAACTCTTAAATTTTTATTTTAATGTCCGCCACATTAATAATTAATTAGAAGTTTCCCATAATAAAAAGCGGCTTAGAAAGCCGCTTGTTTTTTGTTTAAACAAATTTTTTCATTATGTTTTGAATAATCTTTGAGTTGTCCATAAAAGTTTGATTGGCGCCAAGGCCTTCAAATTTTATTTCTGTCTCAACAATTCTGCCCTTAGCAGACTTAATATTGGCTGCGATAACACCGAAATGTACATTTTTCATCTTTCCTTCTTCAAAATAAGTTTTATGAACCAAAGTGCCAGCTTGAATAGCAATCCGGTTGCCAATCTTTTCCTCCCATTGCTCAACGACAATTGCCACGTGAAAGTTAGCCATAGCGATAACATTTACGCTTTTATCCTTATCAAGAGCTTCCTGAGACCTGATAGAGGTGGTTTTAGTCCTTGCCATTCCAGGGTGGCGCAAACCAATCTTTATTGATCCCAGCTGGATTGTGGGTTGGTTAAGGTTAATTACTTTAATTTTTTCTTTTACCAAGTTTCTTACGTAAAAGAAAAGCTTTTTTTTCTGGAGCAAGGTTTCTATTTCCGAGACCAATTTGCCGACCAAAGCGTGGCGGAAACGTTCCAAAGGCTTCATTCCGTGTTTTTCAACCCAAGCATCGTGGTTGCCCGGAATATAGATAAAAGTAAT
>CAYVGF010000067.1:0-1624 GCA_964451115.1 uncultured Candidatus Saccharibacteria bacterium | reverse complement strand
TTTGTCAGCCGCCAGCCGCCCAACTGCCAGTTTGCGCCCTGTCCCTCGCAATAAAATTAACTAAAATTGATATGGAAATTAACTCAAGGGAGGCGGGGCAAAAGATTTGCCCTTTCTGCCATGCTCCTTATTCTAACGGCGCGAACTTCTGTTCCAGCTGCGGGAAAAAATTAGGCAAAGATCCGCTTTCCACTTCAATTGCCAAACAGGTAATAGTCTATGCCGTTAGCATACTTTTGCCGCCGCTTGGTTACGGTTACGCATGGAAATATTTAAAACAGCCGGGGAAAAAGTCAAAAGATATTGGTTCGGTGGCGATAATCTTAACCACCGTCTCTCTAGTTATAACAATTTGGCTGTCAATTTCTTTTATCAACCAGATCAACCAGACTTTAAACAGCTTTAATTTTGCCACGTTTTAAAAGCGGTGGTAAAATCAACGTAAGTATGGATCTGGATTTAAAAACCTGGGTTGAGGTCAGCTCAACAAAGGCCCGCCGCAACTATCAAACAATCAGGAAACTAGCCGGCAAGAGCTTGGTAATGGCTGTGGTAAAATCAAACGCTTACGGCCATGGTTTGGTTGATTTTTCATTATTGATGGACAAGGCCGGCGCCGACTGGTTTGGAGTTGACGGCATCACAGAAGCTCTAAGGTTGAGAAGGGAAGGGATTATAAAGCCAATCTTGGTCTTAGGCTATGTCACGCCTAACAATTTCAGCATCGCCCGGGTCAATGACATTAGAATAACTGTTTCCAGTTTTGAAAGCTTGCGCCAACTACCGAAACTCAACTCTAGCCTGCCGCCACTTAAAGTCCACCTCAAGATAAACACTGGTATGAACCGGCAGGGCATTTTTGTCCACGAAATACCGAAAGCTTTCAGTTATCTTAAGCGCGCGCCCAATGTTAAGTTGGAAGGCGTTTTTTCCCACTTTGCCGCAGCCGGCGAAAATGAAATGGCCACAAAATCCCAGTTAAACCTGTTTCAAAAAGCAAGAATGCTGATTAACTCCCATCACGGCTTCCGCCCGCTGTTTCACATGGCGGCAACTTCGGGCTTGTTGGCGGTGCCGGAAGCAAAATTTGACATGGTTAGAATCGGCATCGGCCTTTATGGCTTCTGGCCGTCGGAAAAATTAAAAGAAAGCCGATCTCTAAAAATAAAACTGGAGCCAATCTTAACCTGGAAGACAATAATCAGCGAGATTAAAACGGTTCCCGCAGGCAGCGGGATAGGCTACAGCTTTACCGAGGTGGTGAAGCGCGAGAGCAAAATCGCAGTCTGCCCAATCGGCTACTGGCACGGCTACCCGATTCAAGCCTCGCAAAAAGGAATTGTAATGGTAAAAGGTCGGCCGGCAAAGGTTTTGGGGCGGGTTTCAATGGATATGATTGTGATTGATGTTACCAACATTAAAAACGCCAAGGTAGGCGACGAAGCTGTTTTAGTCGGACCCAAAAACCCGGCTAACCGGTTGGCTAAACTCTCAAATTCCATTCCTTACGAAATTATCACCGGCATTAACCCGCAGATAAAAAGAGAGTACATCTAGTAAATTCCTAATTACTAATGTCTAATTTCTAATCGAATCCCAATTATCAATTGAAAACTCTATCTAC
>CAYVGF010000066.1:0-1629 GCA_964451115.1 uncultured Candidatus Saccharibacteria bacterium | reverse complement strand
CAAAACTTTCCGGCTGAGGCTTGCTCAAGCCCGGCACGATACCGGTGCGGAAAAGGTGCATCTTAAAATCAGGATTCTTGCCGGTTAAAACTTCCAGCCGCTCAATAATTGGCGTGTCCAGCGGTTCAAAGCCAAACCGTTCAAAAACTTCCCTAATTCTGTCAAACATTTTCTGCCTTAAAATCATATCTTCCGGCAGAAAATCCCTGAAACCGCCCGGCAGTTCGGGCTTGATTCTGTCATTCATTCCATTTTCTCCTTTTTGTTTCTCATTATCAGACATTGTCATTATTTTTACATTTTTTAAGTTTGACTGCAAAAATTAATTTTTAATAAAGATGTAAAATTTGACTGTAAATCTTATTAACCTTCGCCAAGCTTTTGAGGTTTATATACTCATTCTCTTTATGGGGTTGGCCAATGATTCCCGGGCCTAAAATTACTACTTCGCCAAACTTTTTATAAACCGACGCTTCAGTCCAAGACAAACCATAATACAAATCCAATCGCTTGCCAAAGATACTTTTGGCTATCTTTTGAATGTCTTGAACTAGTTCGCTCTTGTCACCGGTCTCAAAAAATCCGCCGTCAAATGTTTTTTGAACCACTGCCCTCCTATCCGCTTTCTTGATTTCTCTTACAATCAAATTGCTTATTTTTTTTGGTTTTGAAAAACGTCCAAAGGCGGAAAACGGAATTCCACCTCTGCTACCGCTGATGACGGCACAACATTTGAACTACTTCCACCCAAAATTTTGCCAACATTAAAAGTCAAACCACCATAGACAGGGTGGCTTTTATTAAGTTCTTGGGCTAGCTGATTTAAAGAACTGATAATTTTTAATAACCTCTGGAGGGGGTTTTGCTTCAAATTTTTCTCCAAAGACAGTGTAGCGGCGTGAACAGTTTTAGATGATAAAGAAATCCTAAATCCTAAGACAGCCTTTTGACCTAATCTTAATTTTCCACTTGTTGATTCGCCAATAACTATCCGAGCTTTTCTAATTCTCAATTTTTGGAGGTATTTTTCCATGGCTTTCATGCCTAACCCTTCATCTTCTTCGTCTGCGGTCAATGTTAAATAAATATCCCGATTGGGTACCTGTTTTAAATTAATTAATTGATAAACCATTAAGGCCAATGCGCCCTTCATGTCCGAAGCGCCTAAACCGTAAATTTTTCCATTCTTAACTAAAGGCCGAAAAGGGTTTTGGGTCCATTGCTCGCCGGGACAAACGGTATCAGTGTGGCCGGAAAAAATTAAAGGCTTATTTTTACGTTTGCCTTTAATCTTTATTACAAGATTGTAAACAAAAAAACCGCCTTTTTTAATTGGTTGAATTTTCTGAGAATATCTATTTTGGCTTAAATTTTTCTTAAGCAAACTAACAACGTAGTCAACAATCTCTTTATTAGATCGCTCAAAAGAAGAATTAATAGCAATTAAATCTTTTAGGATTTTTAAGTAAGTCATCAACGTAATTATTTTAACTTATTATAATCTCAATTTTTACAATAACAAAAAATAAACGTGATTAAATTTCCTATATTAAAATTGACCAAATGGTTAACTAGGGTTGATAAAAACGGGAAAAAATAATAGAATAAATGTTGTTTTAACCGCCCGTA
>CAYVGF010000065.1:0-1765 GCA_964451115.1 uncultured Candidatus Saccharibacteria bacterium | reverse complement strand
ACCACCAACTCGCCTTTAATTTTCTTGCCGGCTGGGCAGAAATCACGGCACTCAATAAGGTAGGTGCCCGGCGTGTTGATAGTTACGGTTATCATTTTTTCCTCGCCGGGATTGATTTTTTGGTAAAGGCCAAGATAAGGGATTGAGGCGTCATAAGTGCCGCCTTGAGCTTTGAGTTTCAGTTGGACCGTGGTGCCTTTTTTAACTGAAATCATATCGGGGTTAAAGCCGCTAGCGCTGATGGTGATGGCGTAAGAGTTGAATTTGTTTGACGATCCGGGAGCGGCCGGCGCTTCGGTTTGGGGCTTTGTTTCCGGCGCCGCTTTCGGCACTTCCGGCGCGAACTGCTTAGGCGAACTGGTCGCCGTGCCGCCTAAAATTTGCTCCGCTTGGGTTCTGGCAACCTGTTCTGTTGGAGATTGGTTAAGGGCTGGCCTGGCCGGCCGGGATTGTAAAATAAAGACCACCGCTTCCGCCAGCACAAAACCGACTAAGACAGCGATAATAATAATCTGCTTTCTGCTCATTACTGGTAATTATAACACTTTATCAAAAAACTGGGAACTAAACAGCTATCAATCTATGGAGGTTGATCTTTATTTCTTTGCCAGATTGGTTTTATTAATGTTTTCCAAAATAGTTTTTAATAAACCGAAATAATCATTGGCTATTTTGGCGTATAATTGACCTGCAAACTTTTCATCATAATTGTGAACGCTTTTATTTCGGTCATCAGTCATCAAAAGCGCTTTTTCAACATCTCCCGCACTCAAGATTTTATTGCGGCCTAATTCTCTGAAACACTCTTTAGGGGAAAATACATCTACCCCAAAGATTTCCGACAAAAATGTTTTGGCGGTTTTCCAACTTGCCTCAAATGTGTATTCAAATCTCTTTATTGCAGAATCTTTCACTATCTCACTTTTGTCTTGCTTCAAAACTTCCTCTAAACTAGCTAGGGCTTTTGTATAAATTTTCAACTTTAATTCTAACGTTTTATCCATATTGCCCTATTGTTTAAAACATTGTCCCTAAATTCTTCAGAAACTTCTTTAAAATTAATTACATCAACAAAATAAGGAATTGCGGAGTTCTCAAACGTTTCTTTTAAAGTGGACAGTTCTTTATCTGAAACATCTCCTATCACTCCAAGATCAACGTCCCCAAAATGAGCTTTATTCAAACTGGAACCAAAGATAAAAAATTTTACATTCTTTCCTTCAAAAAACTTATTGGCGATATTAACAATCTCCTGAAGATATTTATCTTCTTTTACCACTTTTGTTGCCGCTTTATTCATAATTTCTTTATATCACAATTTAACCAATTGGTCTAATATTTTGCTTCCCGCCTATAACAGTTTCTCAATATATGGAGGTCTCAATCTATGGAGGTCGGACCTCCATAGATTGAAATTTGTGGTGTAATATAGTGCAATATAGCGCAACAAAGATATAAAAAGGGCATATAACTTATATAACGGGAGTTGTACAAGGCAGAATTTTGTTATTGATTGCCGGCCGGCTGGCTGCATTTTTCAATTACAATCGGGGCGGGACGGCGATAGCCAAAAATATAACCCGCTTCAAAAATAAAAACAGCGGTAATTAAGATGGCGAAGAATAAGATAATGTTGTCTTTAGTGAAAACAGATTTAACGGGACCGAACTTGTCATTGTTAAACATAAATACAATATACAATGGCAAAATCCAAATGCCAAATAGTAAATCAATGACAAAGCTCAAATGTCAAATGTCAAATCAA
>CAYVGF010000064.1:0-1791 GCA_964451115.1 uncultured Candidatus Saccharibacteria bacterium | reverse complement strand
GAAACAAAGAAGTAAGGTACAAATTGAATTAAGCCTGTTTTATGGCTCCTAAGCGCGCAACTAGAGTATATCCAAATAGCCTGAGTGTGGTAAACTAGGGGTTGAATTTAAATTTAAGGTATGATCAACCACATTGCCATAATTCCTGACGGCAACCGCCGTTGGGCCCAAAAAAACCGCAAAACTCTTTATGTCGGCTATTTGAAAGGCGGAAGATCCACAGAAACACTAATTAAGGCTTGGCTCAAACTGCAAGCGCCCTACCTGACAATCTGGGGCTGCTCGGTAAATAACATCACCCAACGCACCAAAACTGAAACCAAAATTTTGTTTAAGGTCATAGAAAAGGAAGCTAAAAAACTTTTAACCAGCCGGGACTTGGTTGAATCTCAAGTTAAAATCAGGGTTTTGGGAAAATGGCAAGAATATTTCCCTAGTCGGCTTATAAAATTAATGGAGGAATTAATGGCAAAAACCAAAACAAACGAAAGCCGGAATTTGACTTTGCTCTTAGCCTACAGCGGCGTGGAAGAAATGGCGGAAGCTGTTGCAAGCTTGGTTAAAAGCGGAACGCCGGCGGGAAAAATAACTCCCCGGGCAATAAAACGCCATCTTTATACCGCTGATTTGCCGCCGGTTGACCTTTTAATCAGGACTGGCGGCGAGCCTCACAACTCTGACGGTTTTATGATGTGGGACACAGCTTTTACTAAGTACTATTTTTCTGATAACCTTTATCCAGACTTTGAGCCGGAAGAATTTATCTCCGTTGTTAAAAAAAGCGAAAAAATAAAGCCCCGCTTGGGAAAATAATCATATGATGGAACAAAAAAAATTTAACAATCCAGAAGCCCGCCGGCGTTATCCCCGCCAAGAACTGCTTCGTAGAGAAGATTTGGAAATAATATCTAAAATTGCCAAAAACTACGTCGTTAAAAACGAGACCAAACTTGAAGACTTCCAAGACATTTACGATCCGGCAATGATTGAACGTGATAAAAATTATGTCCAAAAAAAAGAAGAACTCTTTGCCCAAACTCCCGAAATCGCTGCTGATCAAAAATCAGTTATATTAGAAGCAATCATCCTGGATACAGATCTCCATAACTGGCTCGGCGAAAACGTAAAAATGATTAAAACTTCCCGTTACGACGATATTGCCAACGGCGTTGACGCGGTTGCCGAGTTCCAAATTAGCGACGGCTTTTCCCATTTGGCCTTAGCAATTGATGTTACCACCAGCCCTAATATAATTGGGCACAAGATTGAAGAGATTGTCAAAAAAATAAAATCAGGCAAATTAGCATCAGTTAAATATTTCAAATCAGACCCAATGAATTTTAGGGGGGAGTTGTTTAATCTTCCTTTGACGGTGGTAGGAATTGGCGGCCCGACTGTTGAAGATTTATCTAAAAAATGGTTCGCTACAAAAACAAAAAACGCTTCCAGCCAAATCAAAGCTAAAATAAACAAGCTACTTTCCCAAGATCCCGTTCAATTGCAAATTATAGAAGAAATTCTTTTGGAAATTGAGTTCTTTAAGGAAGTGGCTGAAAAATACAACCAACCTGAAGTTAAATCAGCCTATGAAAAAATAGAAACAATCATTAAGTTAATTTCAAACGATAAGCAGCAATTGAAAATAGCGTATGAAGAAAAAGGCATTGATTATCATGACGAAACCTACCACGCTTTGAAAAAAGCCATTGTTAATGCTAAAAATAAAATAGCTTAAAGGCCCTTAGCTCATCCGCCAGCCGGCGGAGGCAGAGCGCCGCATTGGCTTTAAAA
>CAYVGF010000063.1:0-1796 GCA_964451115.1 uncultured Candidatus Saccharibacteria bacterium | reverse complement strand
TTTGATTTGACATTTGACATTTGAGTTTTGTCATTTATTAGAAATTAGGCGCTAGTAGTTAGCAATTAAGAATTAACCATTCTTACTCTTGCTTTTTTTGTCTTTTTGGATTAACCTAACTGGTATTACGGAATAATAAGATTATGATTGCGATTAAACTGCGCCCGGTGGGCAAGAAAAAACAAAGATCTTTTCGGATAGTGGTAGCCGAAAAGAGGTCAAAATTAACCGGCAAATTTATTGAGGATTTGGGCTGGTTTAACCCCCACACTGACGACTTCAGCCTCAACAAGGAGCAGGCTTTGTATTGGCTGAAAAACGGCGCCCAGCCGACTGACACCGTCCATAATTTGTTAGTTAAGGCTGGTGTTATCAAGGGCCCTAAAAAACCGGTGCACGCCAAGCCGAAGAGAAAAGAAGGGGAAGAACAGCAGCCGAATGAAGTCCAGAGCCAGAGCGCTCCAGCTGCCAATCAGGCGCAGGCGGAAAGCCAGCCTCAAGAAAACCAGCCTTCGGCGGAAGCTAAAGATGATGGCGAGGAAAGCGCTCCTGACAATCAATCTGGCGCTGAAGAAAAGAAAGGCACTGCGGAGAATAAAGAGGCCGAAGAGCAGGATAGCAACGGCAAAAAAGAAGCCGCCGGCGAAGAGGACAAAAAAGCCGAAAACAAAGCGGCCGGCGAACCGGCGGCTGAGGAGGCCAAAGAGCCGCCAAGCGAAAATTAAAGCCAAAGTTATTTTTTATTGCCAACAGCCGAAGGAAAAGCCTTCGGTTTTTTTTGACAATTGAAACCCAGCGCGGTAGATTAAATTTAGCAGCTCAAAACCAAAAAATGGAGGTTGATAGATGAAGCGAATTGTTTTATTTCTGGCTTTACTGTTTTCCCTTTTTTTATTTTCTGATTGCGCTAACATTTTAGCGCCTTACCAGTGGCGGTTCCGCGTAGCAGTCCATAATCGAACAGCGGACTCCTTGTTGGTTTACTTTAACGGTAAAGTTGAGTACCCAGTACTTGAACCGGGCAGCGCGTATCAGTACCGGCCTAAAGTTGTTGCGGAAAGAAGGGGATATGGCAGTAATTACTATTATTACGCCCGAATTCATGTTTCAGCTAAAGATATGGAGACTGGAAAATTGTCTCGGACAAAAACAGTTTACTTAAGAGAAGATGAAACGGGCAGCGTTACTTTCAGTGACTGGGACTTTTATTAAGTTTCTTTTCTCCCGCCTTAGGCGGGATTTTGTTATAATTAAGCTATGTTTGTTCCCAAAGAGTTGAAAAAGCTTCTGGCGCCGGATGAAAAAATAGTGGAATTCTTCGGAATTGGCCGGCGCTACCGGTTAGCTTTTCTCGCCGGCGGTTTGGTTTTAGGATTGTTTATCATGGGCCTGGCCAGTTTTTTTACGGGCCTGCTGATAATTTTAGCCGGCGGTTTTTATTTTATTTTTCTTGATAAGGCCAATTTATTTGCCTTTGCCGACCGGAGGGTTATTTCCCGCCGGGGTTGGTTGGGCTCAACATTTAAGGCGGTGGATTATGAAAAAATTACCGACATTGAAGCGGAAGAGCCGTTTTTTGAGAAATTATTTTTCCGGACCGGCCGGCTGAAAATTAACACTGCCGGCGCTCCCGATTACGAAATTGTTTTTAACCACGTGGAGAATCCCTATGAGCTAAAAACAAAACTCGAGTTATTAATATCAAAAACAAAAATCAATACAGGTAAAGATTAAAATAGAGACTTGATAATATTGATAATAAGTTGAGAGTGAATAAACACCTCAACGCGTTGAGG
>CAYVGF010000062.1:0-1813 GCA_964451115.1 uncultured Candidatus Saccharibacteria bacterium | reverse complement strand
TATGTGCGGCATTGGCGGAGTAGTTAAAACGCAATCTCAGCTGACAGATTTGGAAAAATCAGCTGTCCAACGCATCAATGACAACCAAGCGTTGCGCGGTCCGGACGACAGCGGAGTTTACATTACAGAAGACGGATTAGCCGCTTTAGCCCATCGGCGGCTGTCTATCCTTGATTTAAGCAGTGCGGGTAAACAGCCAATGGTTTACCGCGGCAAAAAAGAAACCGTTATCACTTACAACGGCGAAATTTATAATTTTCGAGAACTGCGCGAAGAATTAAAAAAAGAAGGTTATCACTTCCAAACCAATACCGACACGGAGGTAATTCTTGCCGGCTACGACGCTTGGGGGATTGAGGTGGTAAACAAACTAAGAGGAATGTTCGCCTTTGGCCTGTGGGACAAGAATCTTAAAAAATTATTTCTAGTTAAGGATCGTTACGGCATTAAGCCTTTGTATTATTCTTTCAACAGCAATCAGTTAATCTTTGCCTCTACCGTTCAAGCCATCAAAGAAAGCGGTTTAGTTAGCGGCACCCAAGACAAGCAAGCGCTGATCGGTTTTTTACTCTTCGGCTCAGTGCCGCTTCCCTTCACCACCTTAAAAGATGTTCGCGCTTTGCCGGCCGGCCATTATTTAGAACTTAACTTTGGCGGCCAAATCAAGACAACCCAGTACTACAACCCGTTAGATTATTTCCAATCTGGAAATAACTCTCTTTCCGAAAGCATTCCGGAGATTGTTGAAAAAACAAGGCAGCTTCTTGAAGACTCTGTTTCTCATCACCTAATCAGCGACGCGCCGCTGGGCGTATTTTTGAGCGGGGGACTGGACTCTTCAGCGGTTGCCGCTTTGGCTGCTCGGCAGAGCAAAAACCAAATTAACACTCTCTCGGTCGTGTTTGATGAAACTGAATTTTCCGAAGAGAAATACTCAAATTTAGTGGCTCAAAAAATCAACAGCCGCCACCGAAAAATAAAAATTACCGAGCAAGATTTTTTTGATAATCTGACCGAAGCCTTTGAAGCGATGGACCAGCCAACTATTGATGGCATCAATACTTTTTTTATCTCAAAAGCTGCCAGACAAGCCGGCCTTAAAACCGTCCTTTCCGGCCTCGGCGGCGACGAAATTTTCCTGGGCTACCATTATTTCAAAAAAGCAGAATTTATCCGCAAAATCCAAAAATATTCTTCTCTTTTTAAGCTTCCACTGGGACTAACTAGCGTTTTTAACGAAAAACTCAGTAAACTTTCTTACTTATCGCAAAATAATGTTTTGGGTTTTTATCTAACTTTTCGCGGCCTTTTTCTACCCGCTCAGATTCAAAGTTTGTTAAAAATAAGCCGGCAGGAGATTGCTGATTTTATGGGCCAAATTGTTGAGCTTTATAACTTGAACGATCCCAAGCTTTTATCTCTCTGCCCGGCGGATTTGTTGTCTTATCTGGAACTGAAGTTTTATCTGCAAAACCAACTGCTTAAAGACACTGATTTTATGTCAATGCATCACTCCATTGAGGTAAGAGTGCCGTTTTTAGACCACCATCTGGTGGAGTATATTTCATCTCTTCCAGTCAACATCAAGATGAACTCGGAGTTGTTTCAAAATTCAAAATTCAAAATTCAAAATTCGCGTCCTAAACCTCTTCTAATCTTTGCCGTAGGCGATTACTTGCCAAGAGAGGTTTGGGATCGCAATAAAATGGGCTTCACCTTCCCGTTCCAAAAATGGTTCAAAGAATCACCCGACTTTGCTAAAAACCAAAAGTTTACCCACTGGTCCCGCAACTGGGCGCTCAAGGTGATGGAG
>CAYVGF010000061.1:0-1818 GCA_964451115.1 uncultured Candidatus Saccharibacteria bacterium | reverse complement strand
TTGCTTGTCGCTTATTGCTTATACCAACCTTGAGCCAGCGGTGGGACTTGAACCCACGGCCCTTCCCTTACGAGGGGAATGCTCTGCCTCTGAGCTACGCTGGCAAAAATCAGTCTTTAACACTTAATTATAATCCTACAAAAAAATGACTTTTTCAATATTTATATTTTATATTTAAATTTTCATTAAATTTATAATTGGAAGTTAATTTCAAAAACTGTCTGTCTGATATAATGACCGATCGGTCATTATATCAGACAATGAAATTACAAGGAAAGTTAAGATAAATAAAAAATATAAAAACAATAAAAATCTGCCAGCCCTTAGGCTGGCAGATTCAGCGTCTAAATAAGATACCTAGCGCTAGGCTACGTTCTCGTCGGAACCGCCAGCAGACTCTTCGCTGGGCGAATCAACAGATTCGCTTGGCTGGTCGCTGGCCGGGCTCTCGGCCGGTTCGGCTTCAGCCGGCGCCGGAGCCGCCATCGGCTCAGCAGCCGGTTCAACGGCCGGCTCAGACTGACCTTCTTCGGAAGGAGCGGCAGCCGGCTCATCACTGCTGGGAACAGCAGCGCCGTTGTCGTCGCCTTCCATCTGAGCGACAATGTTATATTTGATTGTTTGCAACAACATAATTTGTGTTTGCCTCACGGTTTTACTTAAAAAAATAAAACCCGGGCTATTATTAAGTCGACCTTTTAAAACCTGCCGGCCGATTTATTTTGCCGGCTGGCAGATAATAAATCGGATTGTTAGCTGATACCAAGTTTTCGAGCAATCGCCTTTCGGTCGAAACCGACAAAAATTTCATCGTCGATCTCTATTACCGGCACTCCCATCTGGTGGGACTTGCCCACCATTTCCTGCATTGCCACCGAATCGGCCAAGACATCTTTTTCCTCAAAGTTAATCCCTTTGCGGAAAAAATAATCCTTCGCCAACTGGCAGTACTTGCAAAAAGGCGCTGTGTAGATTACAACTTTGCCCATATTTTTTTGGTGATTTGACCTTTGTTTATTTTTTTGAATCAAAGTTCCAAAATGCCAAAATGGCAACCAAAGAGCCAATAAACACAACGTTCCAGGAAGCGATGTTGAAATCAGAAAAGCCCAACAGCCACGGCGAAACGATTAACCAAAGGCCAAAAAACACCAATAACCAATTATTCCATTTCATAGTATCTAAGTTAAATATAACCAGCTTAACATTGAAAGTCAACTTAAAACGGATTATATTGGGGGCAGTTTCTTAAACATCAAAAAAAGAGGAGAGGAAATGACTAAGTACATCAAATCTGGATTTTTGCTGTCTCTGCCGATATTTATAATCTTATTTATCTTATACAATGTCGGTTCGGTGCTGGCGGTAATCGGAAAGTCCATTACCGGCAACGTCTGGTCCGGTTTGGGGCTGGTAATCTTAGCCTTGATGGCCATTTTCTTCGCTTTGGGGCTAATGGCCCATCACCTATCAATTGACAAGCCTTTTGTTGGCATGTTGTTTAAGGTTATGCCGTCGCTCAGAATTGTTTCCCGCATTAAAAAAGGAAACGGCGCTTTTCCGGAAGTGGTTTTTAGAAGTTATGACCGGGGCGTTTATAAACGAGGTATCCTAATGGCCGAAAATAAAGCCATCAACGGAAAAAATCTCTGCGCAGTTTTTGAACCCCGGCCGTTTGCTTTGAGCGGACCGGTCCATTTGCTGGAACCGCACCGGATAAAGAAAACCGGCCGGTTAGGCTGGGAACTAATTAAAGAGCTGATGACTTACGGCATTGAATAACATCTTAAACCCTTCTTCATGAAGGGTTTTTTCTTT
>CAYVGF010000060.1:0-1990 GCA_964451115.1 uncultured Candidatus Saccharibacteria bacterium | reverse complement strand
TGGATTATATTTCCGAAAGCGTCTTTTTGGGTTAGTTTTGGCACGATTGCCAATAATTCGTCCCAAGTTTTGGGCGGGAAAACGATGCCCGCTGCGCCTAATAAGTCCTTATTGTAGATCAAACTTAAGGTTGATATTGAAACTGGAACCCCGATTACATATTTATTGTCATAAATTAGATTTTTATAAATTACATCCGGAAACCACCTACTTAATTGAAGAGGAGATATTTTAGTGGGTGATGCCGCTCTTATTATTTTCATAAATCTTTGAATATCGTCGCTGGGAGCGACAAAAACATCCGGTCCACTGTTTGAAGCCAAACCATCAAAAAGGGCATTTTTATAACTAGACTCGTCTTTAAACTTTTTAATACTGACATCAACCTTCGGGTAGATAAGTTTGAAGTCTTCTATTGCTGACTTATAAGCATTACTGAATTCTTGTTTGTCAATGACCCAGACTGACAGTTCTGTTATTATATTTCTTTTAGGGTCCTTTTTTTGTTTATTGGTAAAAACGCCCACCCCCAAAATAATGACAATTAAAACGGCAGCGCCGATTGCTCCAAAGATAATTAATTTAGTCTTATCCATTACTAAGATTATAAAACAATCGCACTAAAAATAAAAAGCGTTCAGCTAAAAGCAAACGATTCCCACCAAAGAATCTCCCTTTTCCAGATTCATGATTTTTACTCCCTGGGTCGCCCGCCCGGCCAAACGGATATTGGCTAAGGTAGTTTTGATAACCTGGCCGTTAGCTGAGAAAGCAATCACCGTTTCGCACTCTTTACCGACCACTTGGGCCGCGATTAAAGATCCTGTTTTGCCGGTAATGTTGGCGGCTTTAATGCCGCTGCCGCCGCGCTTTTGAAGTTTGTAATTTTTAAGCTCAGTCTGCTTGCCGAATCCGTTGGCGGTTACAATCAGCAATCTTTTGCCTTTGCTGTCGCCTTGCGGCACAATATCCATCCCCACTACTTTATCTTTCGGTTTCAGGGTTATGCCCTTGACGCCGGCCGCACTCCTGCCCATCGGCCGAATATCCTTCTCTTTGAATCTAATAGACTGGCCGTTGGCGGTAATAATCATCACTTGGTCGCTGCCGTGGACTATATCAGCCCAACTTAGGCTGTCGTCGGTTTTGAGATGAATGGCTAAAATTCCGTTTCGCCTGACATTGGCAAAGCTTTGCATCGGCACCTTTTTAACCAAGCCGTTTTTAGTTGCCATAAATAAGAACGAATTTTTAGATTCCAGCTCTTTCGGGTCGTAAGAAATCATCGCTGAGACCGTGTCCCGGTCATTGAGGCTCAGGAAAGTGTGGACCAGCTTGCCTTTGGCGGTTCGCTTTGTTTCCGGCACGTCGTAAACCTTGGTTTGGAACACCTTCCCTTTATTGGTAAAGAATAACAAATTGTGGTGGGTGTTGGCTACCAACATTTTGCTGACCCGGTCTTCCTCTTTCAGATCAAAGCCAATCATGCCCCGCCCGCCTCGCTTTTGCTGCCGGAAGGAATCGGGCAAAATGCGTTTGATGTAACCGTCATGGGTTAAAATAATTACCGCTTCTTCTTCGGGGATGAAGTCTTCCTGGTTGAACTCTTTTACTCGGGCAGCTTTAATTTCTGTTTTGCGCTCTGAGTAAAAGCTTTTCTTGAGTTCGTTGAGCTCAGTTGAGATAATGCCCAATATTTTTTCCGGATGGGCCAGTATGTCTTTCAGTTCGGCAATGAGTTTTTTCTTTTCTTTCAGCTCGTCGTTTATTTTTTTAGTTTCCAGCGAAGCTAGCGTTTGGAGTTTCATTTCTAAAATGGCGGTAGCCTGAATGTCCGAGAGTTTGAATTTTTTAACTAGGTTTTTGTGAGCTTCTTCCTTGTTAGCCGATTTTTTAATGGTAGCAATTACCGCATCTATCTCTTTTAGGGCTTTAGCCAACCCTTCCAAAATATGGGCCCGCTCCTCCGCCCGCCTTAGATCAAACTCGG
>CAYVGF010000059.1:0-2097 GCA_964451115.1 uncultured Candidatus Saccharibacteria bacterium | reverse complement strand
GTGGAAAAAAGAGAAAAACTAGACTTGGTTATTAGCTTCTCCCAATTTAATTTGGAAACAAGGGATCGCCCTTTGATTAAAGATTCTTCTTTTAATATTAAGCAGAAAGAGAAAATAGGCCTTATTGGCCGCAATGGTGGAGGAAAATCTTTATTATTAGAAACCATTTGGCGTCGTTATAACCAAGAATCATTGCCTGAAGATGTTCATTATGAAGGCCGCGTTTTTATCGGCGATCAGGTTAAAATAGCTTATTTGCCCCAAGAAATTAAACTTAAATTTTCGGGTACTGCTAAGGAATATTTAGATTTTTGCGGCGGCCAATTTGCTCAAATAGTTAATGATTTTAATAGAGTCAGCAAAGAAATTGAGGCGGGTGATACCAGCGAGGAAAAATTAATCAAATTCCAAGATTTGATTGAAAAAATGAATCTCTTTAATCTCTGGGATTATCTCGGAAGAAGGGAAAAAATTTTAGGGCAGTTAGGTTTGCCAGCGGAGGTCTTAGAAAAAAATTTATTGGAATTTAGCGGCGGGGAAACAACCCGGTTAGCTTTAGCGGGAGTTTTAGTCTCCGACGCTAGCTTATTGTTATTAGATGAACCCACAAACAATCTGGATTATAACGGCATTGAGGCGCTGATTGCCCAATTAAAAGATTTTCAAGGTGCCGCTTTAGTAGTGTCTCACGACCGGAGATTGCTCAACGAGGTTAACAGGTTGTTGGAGATTGATGAAGAATCAAAACAGATAAAAATATGGGGCGGTAATTATGAGTTTTATAAAAAGAAAAAGTCGGAATATTTTGAAGCAAGGCTGAAAGACTTTAATGAACAAACCAGAAAAAAGAAAAAGTTGGAGGAAAGCCTTCGGGAGCTTAAACAAACAGCCCAGAGGTTTGATAAACTGGGGAAAAACGCTTTTCAAAGAAGTAGAGGTGCTAAAATAGCCAAGCGGGCCAAAGCCCAAGAAAAAAGAATTAAAAGGGAACTGGAACAACTCACCAAACCCCGATTACCGGAGCGACCATCTTTTATCAAACCAGAAGTTGAAAAGCAAAAGGGCAGGGTGATTACAATTAATGATTTAAACTTTGGCTTCGGGGACAAAGTTATTTTTAAAGATTTCAATCTTGATATTAGCGGCGGAGACAGGGTTTGGGTTAAGGGAGAAAATGGTTCTGGAAAGTCCACTCTTTTCAAGATAATTGCCGGCCAATTAAATGAAACCGCCAGTATAAAAATAAGGCCCGGTTTAAAAGTTGAAATTTTAGATCAAACGCCGGAGCCAGATATTCAAAATCAAAGATTAGGTCCTTACTTGAAAGACAGGTACGATTTAGACGAAAATCAGGTCAGAAAAGTTTTAGCGCGGCTAAAAGCGTCTGACGCATTCAATGTTGAAATGAGCAATTTAAGCATTGGGGAAATTAGGCGTTATCAACTGGGCTGTATTTTAGCCAAACATCCGGACATCTTAATTCTAGACGAGCCGACCAACCATTTAGATATTTATACAATTGAGTCTTTAGAAAAAGCATTGGCGGATTATGGAGGGGTGTTGGTGTTTTCTTCTCACGATGAGTACTTTGCCAAAAACTTAAAGCCAAATAAGGTGGTAGTTCTTAAAAAATCTTGAGCGTTTCAAAAGGTCGAAAAGATAATCAACTTTCAAAGCAGTATGTCGGAAGATAAAAACCCAAAAGAACAAACCGAGTCTTTTGATGACATGAGGGAGATAGTGTTAGAAGCCGACCAATCAAATATAAATATGAATGCCGGCCCGTGCGCTAACAGCGGTAACGGCTGCACAGGTTCCTGCAATCACTGCTCCAACTAACTTTAATATATTTTAAAATACAGCAGCGGTTAAAGAATTATGAATCAGGGATCGTGAATTATTCTAAAGAGGTCCGACCTCCAATGGAGGTCGGACCTTAGTAATTAAATTTTAAGGAGGTCCGACCTCCTTATTTTGATTTTAGGCATCAGGCAGGTTTAAACTTGCGCTTAATACGCAACACTTAACGCTTATGCTTTTTCACCTGCTTTTACACCGGTTGGGTAATTTTGTATGATGAAGGTAATAACATTTCCT
>CAYVGF010000058.1:0-2127 GCA_964451115.1 uncultured Candidatus Saccharibacteria bacterium | reverse complement strand
CACCGCAAACAATCTCTGGCAAGTTCTACGCTTGCTAATTTTATTTTGGCAAGGTTTAAAACTGACGCGAATGCCGCTTTGGCTAAAACAGGCAAAAGTTTATCCCGGACCGGTTTTCCTGTATATTAAGCTTAATGGAGAATTTGTACCAAAGCCTCGTTGATTTCTTAATTGCAACCATCGGCGCCTGGGGTTATCTGGGCATTTTTGTTTTGATGTTTTTGGAGAGCAGCTTTTTTCCCTTCCCGAGTGAAATCATAATGATCCCGGCCGGCTACCTCGCCTTTAAAGGGTCGTTGGACTTAGGGTTGATAATTCTGGCCGGCGTTTTGGGGTCAATCGGCGGCGCCTGGCTTAATTACTTTATCGCCGACAAGTTCGGCCGGCGGATCTTGTTAAAGTTCGTCAAAGAGCACCGGTTAAACTCAGTGGAAAAATTTTTTCGGCGCCACGGCCACATCTCCACTTTCAACGGCCGTCTGATTCCGCTGGTCCGGCAGTACATCTCTTTTCCAGCCGGATTGGCCAAGATGGCACCGGTAAAGTTCACGGTTTACACCGCTTTAGGCGCCGGAATTTGGGTGGGCTTTTTAAGCTTGCTGGGCTACTTTATCGGCCAAAACGAGCAACTAATCGGGGAGTATCTCAATATCTTTACCATTGCCGCGCTCGGATTTGTGGCTGTTTCCACCGCCGTTTATTTTTATTTTCGGAAAAATTAACTGCCGCCGGCTGGGAAAAGTCAGTTTTAAGAGAAAAATTAAAACCCGCTTGGCGGCGGCGGATTTGTTCCAGTAGAAAGCTGGCTCGCGCTTAAATTAGCGGAAATTTTTTCTAAAATCTTATCCAGCGGTTCTGACTGCAGGGGCGGATAAATTTTTATCGGGTAATTAAACTGGGAACTGGTAAAATCCATGGCGGCTACCACCTCGCTTTTGTCTTTTTTGTTGATGTCAGAACCAATTTTGAAGTTAAACCGATAAGGCCAGAAATCTTTTTTGCCAATCCAAATTTCTCCGTTAATCCACAAATCGCTCCAACCCTTCTTCAGCGTAGTTAGTTGTTCCTGGGTAAGCGGCTTTTCGCCAACGATCTTGCTTGCTTTTTGAATGAAACCTAAAGTCTTTTCCTGGTCTAAGATTATTTTGTAATGGTATGTGTCAGCTCCATTGATAATTTCAGCGGGCAGTTCCTTGATTGTCCAGAACTTATCCGTCAAAAGAAGCCTTTTTATTTTATTTTTCTGCTCTTCGGTGAACTGGGCGCCGCCCAGCTGTTCCTTCGCTTTCCCTAATAAAGGCTCAACTTTATCCTGGTATCCGCTCTGCAAAGAATTGGGATTAACCTCAACCCACTGATCAGCCAACAAGCTGGGATCCAAACCGGTAAATTGAGCAATGATGCTTAATAAGCTTGGCGGCAGGTCCAGCTTAAAATAAAACATGTCATTTATTTCTTTGGCTTCAAGGCCGATTGACGAACCTTGGAAAGGAATAATATCAGAACTGATCGCCAACCGGGATGAGTTTCTGACATCTTCCGGGTCGGAAGCGTTGAGGGAACCTTTTAAGTCAAGGAAGATTGAGACCGGCTTATTCGGATCCAAAGCGCCCGCCAACATATTGGCCGGACCGGCGGCGGAAAGTTTGGCAGGGTTAAACTTAACTTCAATTTTGGCGGCGTACTTAAAAGATTTGAGTTCGGACAACTGGGAAAACATCTTCAGCATCACCCTTTCCGGCGATTGGAAAATTTTGAAATAAGCAAAAGCTCCGCCGCCAACCAAGATTAAAGCTCCCGCAACAATAGCGCCTAATAAAACGAATTTCTTGGCGGCCGGCTTGGCGCCTGAGCCAATGGCTGGAGACTTGGAGTTTTGGCCGGCGGAAACAAATTCTCCAGTTTTTAAAAGGGGAGAAACGGCGCTGAACGCCTCTTCAATGTCAAAATCCCGCCAGCCTGCTTTCAAAAGAACATCTTTAATCCCCCTTCGGCTCGCTCCCTGCTGAAGCTGCTGGCGGATATATTCAATTAACTGAGCGTTAGCCATAATTTAACCAGTTAAATAGGTGGTAAGCGCAATGATTAACAAACTGCCACGCAATAGGTAAATTATACCATATCGCA
>CAYVGF010000057.1:0-2341 GCA_964451115.1 uncultured Candidatus Saccharibacteria bacterium | reverse complement strand
CTGGTAGCGTCATCCAGCGGCCAGTAGCCGATTAGTCCGTCAGACATGTAACCGGAAACCAGCCCGCGGGAGTTAATGGTTAAGGTGGCAACCGATTTGACGCTTTGGGAGCCTGAAACCAAAGAAATAACCTTGCTTTCGCTTGGCAAGCCGGTTAAGGGAGCGAAGGTAATGTCCACTGTTCGGCCGTTATTCGGCTCCGAGAACCTGACATTCCGCCGCAAAGGATAACTGGCAATTACTGAACTAGTGGCGTAGGCAGAACCTTTGAAAATTTCATAGGAATCGTTGCCGTTGGGATTGCTAACAAATCTAATTCCCCAGCCTACCCCGCCTTCCTGCTGGATAGACCGGTTGCGAACGCTTTGAGCCGCCGCCGCCATTTCATCCAAAGTTACCACCAAGTCATTCCGATTGCGGTAGCCGAGATAATTGACCGAAACTAAAGTTGAGATAATCGCTAAAATCGCGATGGTAATTAAAACCTCAATCAAACTGAAACCGGCGCTTAATTGGTTCGTTCTGGTTTTAATCATTTTTTAAAATTGGGTGGTCAACTGATAGATCGGGACAATTACCGCCAGGGCAATCGCGCCAATAACCACTCCGATAGCCAAAAGCATCAAGGGCTCCACGAAGGACATTGTTCTTTTTAGCGAGTTGTCCACCTCCTGAATGTAGAAGTCGGAAAGAGTGCTCAAGACTTCTTCTACGTGCCCCGCCCTTTCCGCGATGGCGATTAAATTAACCACTACCCGCGGGAACATTTTTTCCCGCTTAAAAGCTTCGCCCAAACTTAAGCCTTTGGCCAACCCTTCTCTGGAAATTCTGATCAAGGCTTGCTTGATTTCCGGCTGGCCGGAAGCGTCAGCGGTAATTTCCAGAGCCTGGTTGATAGGCAACCCCGCCTTAATCAGCGAAGAGGCAACGGCGGCAAACCTTTGAAGGGCCCTTTTTTGGACCACGTTTCTAATCAGAGGCAAGGAGTCAAAAGTAGACCAAAACAGCCTTCGGAACCAAAGTGAATTTTTGTAGAGATAAACGATAAAAATTACAAAAGCAATAGCGCCTAAAAACAGCCAGATCCAAATTTTGCCGATAAAAAGCCCGACAGTAAAGACAATTTTAGAGAAAGTCGGCGGATTAAATCCGCTGTCATTAAAGACTCGGGCGATTTTCGGCAGAGCGAAGGTAACCAGGAAAATTAGGATGAAAGAAGCGATGCCCAAAAGGATAATCGGGTAGATCATGGCGTTTCTGATTTGGTCTTTGACAAACTTTTCTTTCTGGAGGGCGTCGGTTATGTTTTCAAACACGCTTTCCAAATTGCCGCTTTTTTCGCCGGCTTTAATCAAGTTAACGTAGACTGGGCTGAAAACCTTGGGGTATTTTTCAAAGGTAGTGTAAAGGGGCAGGCCTTGTTCCAAATTTGATTTTACTTCCAGCAAAAAAGATTTTACTGCCGGACTGTCAAAGTCCTCAATTAAAATATTGATAGCCTGCAAAAGGTCGGTGCCGATCCTAAGCATCAAGGCCAAATAGCGGAAAATGAAAATTTGGTCCTCGGTGCTGATTTTCTTGCCGCTAAAAGCCGCGCTGATTTTGCTTTTGGTTGTGGTCAGCCTCTTGACGCTGATTGGCTTTAGACCGCGGGCGGACAGGTAATTGAGCACCGCCGACAAGCTATTGGCTTCAATCTCGCTTTCTACAATGTTGCCGTCTTTTTTGGCGGCGATGTATCTAAACCGCATGTTTTAATTATATAATTTCTAATTTCTAATTTCTAATTAAATCCTAGTTGTTATACAACAGGCTAATTTCTAAATTATTTCTTCAAAATAAATCATTGAACAATTTAGTCGTTAGTAATTTTTATCCTTTATTCTTTAATTACCCGAAACACTTCTTCAATTGTTGTCATCCCCCGCTCCACTTTTCTTAAGCCGTCTTCAAACATGGTTTTCATTCCTTCCTGTTGGGCCAGTTTTCTCAAGCCGTCCAGGGCAAAATCAGGGCTGATAATGTAGTTCCGTATCTTTTCCGTTATTTTCATTACCTCAAAGATTCCGATCCGCCCCATATAGCCGGTGTAGTTGTCAGCTTCACAGCCCTGCCCGCGGTAAAAAGTTTTAGGCAGTTTAACTGTTGACGGGTCAACGCCGTTTTGCCTTAGTTGGTCGTAGATAGCTTCGTAAACGCTTTTGGGCGGCGTGTAAGAGACAATGCAGTCGCGGTGAATTTTTCTAACCAGCCTTTGGGCGTTAACTAAATTTAAAACCGCCGCCACTAAGAACGGCTTAATTCCCATATCCATCAGCCGGGGAACGGCGGTTGGCGCGTC
>CAYVGF010000056.1:0-2361 GCA_964451115.1 uncultured Candidatus Saccharibacteria bacterium | reverse complement strand
TTTTTGCGGTGTTTTTTACGGGCTAGTTTGGCTTTTTTGTTCATATCTTTAGGATAAAAAAACAAACGAAATTTTCAAGCCGGCCAACAAAAGCCCGCTCAAGTTATTGAGCGGGCCAGTTATTAAATTGATTAAGCAATCAAATCAATAAAACCGTCCTTCCATTTAATTCTGCCCTTGCTATCTTTTTGGGCATAACCTAAAAATTTATCGCACAAGGCGCAATAAACCTTAAATTTATTTTTGCCTTTTTTAACAGCGACAGCAATTCTGTTATTAAAAGTATGATTGCAGTCGCGCTTCTTGAATATCTTTTCCGGCTTGCATTTTTTGCAAGGGCGGTAGCCGGCTTTTATTGCATCTTCCCAAAAATAGAAGAATATTCGGTTTTCCTTTTTAGCGCGCATCCCGCTTTTGCAATCCAGCCGGCCAAATATTTTGACGGTTTTAATCCCGGCATACCGTCCCGGGAAAGGGGTTAAAACTATTTTGCCTTTTTTCCAAACTTTATAAAGCTTCAAGTCTGCCTCCTTTTTTGTTTTTTAAAATCTGATTCAGATATAGCCAGTTTCACCGTTATTGTCAACCAGAAATTAAAAATCCCAACTGAATCCAAAAAATGTGAAACTCAAAAAATTTCAATTCAAAATCCAACTCTAAATTGAAGAACTCTTATTATTTGTTTTTGGCTTATATAAAGACCGATCGGTTTTTATGTAAGTAAATGTTAGAAACGATTTTTTATTGCCAAAGCTGGAAAAACTTCAGTGGATCAACGGCAACGCCGTTTATCTTTACCATAAAATGCAGGTGAGGGCCGATGGCTTGGCCGCTTTGGCCGCTAAGCCCGATTACTTGCCCGCGGCGGACTTTGTCGCCGGTTTTTACATTAAGCCGGCTTAAGTGGAGGTAGACTGAACTGATGCCGGCGCCGTGGTCAATAATCGCAAATTTGCCTTCCGCTAAAAAATTATCCGCCAATCTCACAACGCCGTCGTTAACTGCCATTATCGGCGTGCCGGCTTTTGCCCGAAAATCAATGCCGTTGTGGACGGATTTAAAATCCTTGCTTTTGTCAATTCTGGTTTCGCCGAACGGAGAAGTAACTTCAATTTTATCTAAAGGCATTTGGAAAGGGGCTTGGAACAATAAGCCATCAGCAGTTTGGGAGTAGGCAGCTAGAATTTGCTCTCGTTCCTGTTGGTAAATTTTTTCCTCTTTTCGGCTGCTTACGATTTTAGGCAGAGTAATGGCAATTTTTTCAAACTGGGCCGGCAGGATAGCAATTTCTTTTTCCCAGAAATCAGTTGTTAATTTCAGTTTTTGGGGTTGGCTGTAAGAATTAATCGGGATAAGAATAACTTTTTTATCTCTATAGTAAGCCGGCCGGAAAGTTTTATCGCCGGCTCTTAAGGATTTTAGCCGGTTGGTTTCATCGTTTTTTATTTCTACCATCAGCACATCACCGGGGTAGACTTTAGCGCCGGGCGTCAGCGAAATTTCAATTTCTTTCTTAACCGCCGGTTTTTTACTAATGGTGGACGCGGATGGTTCTAATTTTGGCTTGCTGCCAGGTTCCAGCGAAGATTTAATGTTGGCTTTTGAAGTTGCCGGTTTTGAAACCGTTTCTCGCGCCAGATCGGCGGGCAAAAGCGTTAAGTTCCGCTGCCGAAACGCAAATGGCAGGCTCAAAACCGCTAAGGTGAAAATAATTAATTTTAAATGTTTAATTTCCATTTTTGTTTCCAATTTTTAAATTTGGTTTAATTATTCTATAATTATTGCATTATGGGAAATAAAGCAAAGGCTTTAAAAATCATAATCGCGGCGGCGGTTCTAATCGGCGGCGGGGTAATCGTTGTTAACTACTTATCGCAATCTCCCCAACAGCGAGCTGAAACAAAAATCAACAGCCAATATGACAAGTTGCTAGTTGAGTTGGAAGACGTTTACAGCAATTACTGGCTCAACGGCCAGTCAAAGCCGTTTCTCAATTTCGACAGGCAGCCCAGCCGGGAAGACACAGATAAATTATATCAAGTTTTAAAAACAGCTTTGTCCGCCCAAAGGGATATTGACCTTTATCAGGCCGGGGTCAGCTCTGTCAGCAGCCCCCGATACATAGAAGCCCAAAAGCAGATTCGGGAACTGAAAAAGATTGGTATTGTTTTGAAATAGTTTTGGTTTTTCCCGCCTTTCAAACTTGGCTTTGAAACTTCAAAAAGCATTGACTTTAGCTTAAATTAGAGTATAATATTCCTTGCTTCTATGGGAGCGGCGCACTTTGACAATATGATAAGTCTAATAAACCTTAAAGCATTTTTTAGTTGTCCCAAACTTTTTTATTTGAGGATTTGATCC
>CAYVGF010000055.1:0-2513 GCA_964451115.1 uncultured Candidatus Saccharibacteria bacterium | reverse complement strand
AAGGCTGATTTTATAAAAGGGAGAAAAGTGATTGTAGTAGACGATGTTTTCACTTCCGGCGCAACAATGAAAGAAATAATTAAAACAATAAACAAAGCCGGCGCTTCTAAAACTGCCGGCTTTGTTCTGGCTAAAACCGATTAGGCCTATTTCTCAAAGAACTGGCGCTTCTTCGGATTTTGCTGGTTAGTGCCGGTCACTTCCTGCGAGGTTATGCATGCTGCCCCACTACTATCAGTTACTCTCAAAGAAGTTTGAGACGGTAAGTTGATGAAAACAACTGAAACATCATCGGGACCATTGTTGATTTTCTGGGTTGGGGTGGCTTCACCAAAACTCCAAGCAAACTCATCTAAAGTGTATATTGTAGATCTATTTGTCACATTACTGGTAAACACTGTTGTCTCTTTAGTTACTGCCGGCTGCGGCGACCAGCTGTAATCAACTAACGGTAAATAATGAGAGGGGGTGGTAAAGAAATCATTGTTACCCAATTTGTAGTAAACCCAATCTGACCAAAGGTTTCCATCGTAGGCTCTAACTCTTATTTTATAGTTAGTAGAAGTTTTAAGATAACCGGGTTGGTTATATTTTTTATTTGCTTCATACCCTAAAGGATCGCTGTATTCATAGGAAGAATTAGAAGTGCTTTGGCTCACTCTTTTTACCACTTGACCAGTGCTTGCATCAATAATTTCTAATTCAAACCTTTGCTGCCTGTCGTTATCAGAATCATTATAACGCCATTTAATAAGGTAATAGGGAGTGGGTTGACACCAAATTGAATTCTTTAAATCCGTTGGTGTAATTGTAATATTGGAAACAACCGGCTTTTGGTTTAAAGCTTTCACCCGAACAGTGCAGTTTTGGCACTCTGGTCCGGTAAGAGGCGCGCCGTGATCGCTGTTCCAAGCCAGCCAGCCGGCAACAGCGGAACTGGCATCGCCGCCCCAACTGGCATCCTTAAATTTGTTAGTGCGGAAGTTAAGTTTCACTCCAGTCAACCGCTCCCAGTAAGCTTGAGCCGGGTCGTCAAAATTAATAAACTTGGCCCAGCCCCTTACCGCCGCAGTGGAGTTGCCTGGATTACTCAAATCAACACTAGCTTCGCAAGGCTCTACCGGACAACCGGCTAAATCACTCTGGTTAAACGACAACCAGCCATAATTCGGCGACCAAGCTACGCCAGACATTAAGCCGTTGCGGTCAATGTTAACGCTGTATTTAAAAGCCGAAGCTGGCGATCCGTTCTCCGAAGCGGAATTAAATTTAACCCAGCCAATACCGGCGTTGCCATGAGCCGACCAAGCCACTCCTTTTAAGACGTAGGCGATATCAAGGTTAACCTCAGCCGAGTTGGAGTACTTGTACCGAGGCCCGTTGCCGTACCTTAGGCGGTAATAAACAGTTTCGCCGATTGGAACGTTGCGGTCACGGCCGGTTATAACGGCTTGATCGGTGTCAAGGTTGTCGTTTACAACCGTAATGTCATAAGGGTCAAACGCCGGGTTGGTAGATCTTTCAATCCGGTCAGTAGCAGCTTTCTCCGGCACCGAGGCATAATCCAAGCTTAGATAAACATCGGCAGTTCGGGCAACATCGTTTACGTAAAATATCTTAGCTTCCAAAAAGTTGCCGTTGGCTGGCGCCGGCTGCTGAACCGTCTTCAAAACCACCGAGCAATCCTGGCACTCCGGCGCGCCAAACCCAATCCAGCCGATTGCCGGGCCGCCCCAAGCTACGCCGCTTAAACTGCCGGTGCCAGGATCAGCTTTTACGCCGTAATTGCTGCCCTGCAGATGAACCCAGCCCCACTGGCCGGTGGAATCATTCTGGCCGCCGATAAACCTGGCCCAACCGCTTAAATCACCAGTGCTGGGGTCATAAGCGGCAAAACAGGCTCCGTTTACATCGGGGCAGTTAGCCAAATCCGCTTCATTGAAAGACAGCCAGCCGTAATTCGGTGACCAAGCCGCGCCGGATAATTTATTCTGGTCATCCACTTGAACGCTGTAATTGGCCGGCGAACTGGGTGAATTGTTTACCGGCCGGGAGTTAAACTTAATCCAGCCCGTGCCGGTTTGGTTGTTTTGGCTGTCAACCAAACCTGACCAAGCTATTCCTTCAAAAACGCCGGCAATATTAAGGTTAATCGGCACCGCGCTGGAGAGCTGTTCGGTGCCGTTGGGCATAATAACTTTCAGCTGGTAATAATAAGCGCCAAACGGAACATTGGTGTCATAAAAGAAATAATTGCCGCCCGGCTGACCTTGGTACCTAAAAACCGCGCCGTTCATGCCGGCATTGTCTGCCCGCCAGATTTCATAAGACAAGGCGCCCGAAACCGCGTTCCAGTTAAAGTAGACTTCGCCGGTTTTAGTTGAGAGATCGGCGTAACTGATTACGCCGTACAAGCTTGGCGAAGTTTGGGCTTTAACTAAAGCAGCAGCGCCGCCTAAAACGACTATAGAAATGAAAATAATAAGAAGACTAAATTTTAATTTACTCATATT
>CAYVGF010000054.1:0-2524 GCA_964451115.1 uncultured Candidatus Saccharibacteria bacterium | reverse complement strand
ACCGCCATCTCAAGCGGAATAAGGGGAAAACTGCTGTATTTCATTTCTGAATAAGCCTGGATTAAATTTTTAAGCGTGCTCACAGCGTCTTCTTCGCTTATTTTGCCAGCGCTGGCGGCAATTTTATCAAGATGGGCCTTCATTAGTTCCTTTGACAAAACGCTTTTCATTACCGGGCTGAATTTGACAACTAAAATCCGGCGGAAGTGCTTAATTAAGTCTTTAGTCAGCTGGCCAAGGTTGTAGCCGCCGTCATTGATTTTGTTTAGCTCGGCCAGCGCCTTGTCTAAATCCTTGCTGATAATCAGATCGGCAATTTCGCTTATTTTGTCAAAGCCAATCTTGCCTAAAATCTGCTCAACCGTTTCCAGCGCCACATCTTCGGTAATGCTGGCCACTTGCTCCAGCAAGGATTCGGCGTCCCTTAAGCTGCCCTCAGCCGAAGAAGCAATCAGCTCCAGCACTTCCGGATTGGCCTTTATCTTTTCTTTTTTGGCAATGGAGTCAAGTTTCTCAACAATTTTGGCGGTCGGCACCCTTTGAAAATTAAACTGCTGGACCCGAGAAAGGATTGTTACCGGCACTTTGTCTTTTTCGGTTGTAGCTAAGACAAAAATGACATAAGGCGGAGGTTCTTCCAAAGTTTTTAACAAGGCATTAAAAGCGTAGGTAGTCAGCATGTGAACTTCGTCAATGATAAAAACTTTGTATTTTCCGCTATAAGGCTGGGATTTTACATTTTCCTTTAGGTCCCTGATTTCATCTATTCCCCGATTGGAAGCGGCGTCAATCTCCACTAAGCTCAAGCTCGTGCCTTGGTTAATCTCCAAACAGCTTGAACATTTGTTGCAAGGCTCGCCAAGTTTGCGAAACGCCTCATCTTTGGCTCTAGTTTCGCAGTTGGCCACTTTGGCAATTAGGCGGGCAGTAGTCGTTTTGCCGGTTCCGCGCGGGCCGGAGAACAAGTAAGCGTGGGAAAGCTGGTCCTTTCTGGCCGCTTCCTTCAAGATTTTGGCAATAAGCTCCTGGCCGATTAACTCGGAAAAAGTTAAGGGGCGATATTTTCGGTAGATGGCAATTTTAGGCATTTTAGTTTTAACCCTTTAAATTTACGCCAAAAATAATCCAAAAGCAATAAACAATAAAATTTCTAATTCCTGATTCCTAATTCTTTATTCATTATCAACTTGTTAACCGGCAAAAATTGTTCTATTTTTATAGCAAGAAAAGCATGGGTAAAAAAACAATATTCCCTGTTTTAATAATTCTTTTAATAGCAACCGGAGTTTTTGTTTGGCTAAAATCCGAGAAGGCTCTAAAAACAAACAAAGGTCAAGTTAACTTAACCAATCGCAGCTTAAATACTATGGCTGAAAATTTATTTACCATAAAAACCTCCGCTTTTAAAAACGGAAAACCGGTGCCGGCAAAATACACCTGCGAAGGCGAAGATATAAACCCTCTAATTGAAATTCAAAACAAGCCGGCGGGCACTAAATCTTTGGCTTTAATTGTGGAAGATCCGGACGCTCCCGGCGGCACTTGGGTCCACTGGCTGGTTTGGAACATTGACCCTAAAACCCAGTACATCCACGAAGACAGCTTGCCCGCCGGAGCGGTTGAAGGCACGACCAGTTTTGGCAAAATTGGCTATGGCGGCCCTTGCCCGCCGCGGGGCGACAAGCCGCATCGTTACTTTTTCCGGGCCTACGCTCTTGACCGCGAACTTGATTTGCCGTCCGGGGCCGATAAAAACGCCTTGCTCCAAGCAATGGACGGACACATAATCGGAGAAACTGAAATTTACGGAACCTACGCCCGGCCTTAGCCAATGCTAAAAATTAAAGACACCGAAAAATACCACTGGACCTGGCACGTCAAAGAAAAAATGGCGTATTATCGCCTCTCCCCTTCTTTGGTTAAAAAAATAATCTCCCGGCCCGCCCGAATAGAAGAAGGGATAGCGCCAAAAACCATAGCGGTAATGCAGCCGGCTAAAACCAAGAAATACCAGGAAGTTTGGGTGATGTACCAAGTCGGCAAAACCAAAAAAACGCCGCAAATAAAAAACGCTTTCCAAAAGCCGAAGATAAAAATCATCACCGCCTGGCGATATCCCGGCAAAAGCCCGGAACGAAATCCAATTCCTCCGGAAATATTTGAGGAGATAAAGAGCTTGCTTTAAGCAAATAGGATATCGCCAGAGGTTAAAAATTTTTATCCGTTTGGACCGGATAACATCTCTTATCCATCGGCACAAGCTTTGTGTTGCTTGTTTTTGGTTTTTAGTTTACATTTTTATTAGTAACTTAAAAACAAAAAAGGAGAGTAAATTGAAGATATTTAGAAGCAAAGACGAAAAAAACGATACCGACATTGTCGGCATCATCTCCCGGCTTGACTGGGGGCGAAACGGTTTCCGGTTAGGATTAGTCGAACGAGTATTTGAAGACTTCGCGGAAAAAGGAGTAGATTTCATAATCATCGCCGGCGGAATTATTTCCTGGCCAGCATTGAGAAATAA
>CAYVGF010000053.1:0-2673 GCA_964451115.1 uncultured Candidatus Saccharibacteria bacterium | reverse complement strand
GCTCAATTTTAACGCATTTTGCGGAAACAAAAAAGCCGAAATTAATCTCGGCTTAGTTTTCTTTACAAGCAAATCCCGCAACCCTCAAAATAGCGCCGCGATAATTAGGCAAGGTATGTTTATGGAAATCGCCTTTTGCCCGCCTGTTTGCCAACCGACAGAACTGTGTCAATGGCGCAGCAAAAAAACCTCGCTAACTATTCTTCGGCGGTCTGGGCAACGGCTTCGCTTCCTCCTTAACATCACACGGTTTGCCGCATTTCAAACAAACATAGCTGACGGTGCAGACTTTGTCGTCGCCGATAAAATCCGGCTCGCCATCTATTTTTACCTTAGCGTCACAACACTTTGAGCGATAGTTTTCCGTCATTTTTCAACTCCTTTTAGTTTTGGTTTTCAAGTTTGCCGTCAAAAGCATGGTGGGTTTTTCTTCTGATGTCAACTGCCCGCCGCAATTAAGTTAATACAATTTACATGGTGCTGCCGAATAATGATATAATGTTTCCATGGATAAAAAATGGCTCTTGTTGACAATAACAATCAGCGTCGGAGTCGGCGTCATTATCGGTTTTTTCACCTACCAATTAACCGGCAATCCTGTTAATAAGCCGAATGAAACTATTGTTAAAAATAACAACCTTCCTGATAGAAACCTGGCAACCGTTAAAGAAAGGGAGGTCAAAACTGACAATATCCTCAACCAACCGGCAACAACCGATTCAGCTCCAATTGTTATTGCCCCTTACAACCAAACAGCCGCGTCTCGCAATCTCTTGCTTAATCTGAGAAAAAAAATCGCCAACAGAATAATTCCGCTTATTCCTTCTCCTTCTGGCCGATATTTGCCTTACCTTATAAACCAAGGGCGCTATCTGTGTTCAGGCGGATCTACTTTTGGAATATACGATCTGAACCGGGATAAGATTTTAAATATTCCTGAAACAATCAACAGCCAGCTATTGGAAAATAACCAAAAAATTGCCAATCAGATTGTCAGCACCTTATGGCTTCAAGAAAAGGACCAAAAATCTATTTTAATTATCGCCAACCCCTTCTTGTGCCGCAATAGCCAAACCGGGATCGTAAAAAGGTTGCCGCCAAAAGCTTATATCTTGTCTGTGCCAGACAAATTAACCATTCTCAACTCTGAATATATCGCTCAAAAAAACAATCAGCTGGGATTTGAGATAACCTATCCCATAAACCAATATACTCCCCAGCCCACAACCGCGCCGGAGTTTAAGGGCGGCATATTTGCCTTAAGGCTCTATCAAAATCCGCCGCCAATAGAATTTGGCACTGAATTCTGGGTTGTGGTTTTTGATAAAAGTGAAGGCCAAACAAACGCTCGCCTTGAAGATTTTATCAAAGGTCTCGACATTGGGCTAAAGGTTGTCAAACCGGTCAAGCTTGGCAAGAACAGTTGTTTTTCTGCCCAAGAATCGCAATACAGCGACGACTTGGGGATAGAGATAGGCAATTCGTATTACTTTTGCGAAGCTAACAATAAAGTGTATATGATGAGATTCAGGACGCTTCAAGATAATGCGGTTGAAAATAAAATTGCCCAATCCATCAAATTTTTCCCGCCTAAAAATTAACGCGCCAGCAAATAACAATAAAGTTGTTCTTCTTAAAAACTGCGCTCAGCTTTAACAAGTTCGTAAATCCGGAGAAGGTTTACCAAGTTCTTTGATTTTAAATTTTGAAAAAAGAAGTTTCTCGCCAGTTCTTGGTTGATAACGCCCAAATCGGCCAACTTTGAATTGGAAATTAAATTTAGAATAAATTTTTTAGCTTCTTTTTCTCTGAACGTCAGCTCAAAGCCGCGAGATAAAACAGTCTTATCGGCCGCAAAATCAATATCATCCTCTAAGATTTTCTTGAACAAAATTTTATTTTCTTTTAATTCCTTTGGCAACTTTTTGGAAAATTTAAAAATCCCTTCAAAAGCCGAAGGAGATGCCGGCTAGATATTCTTGGAAATAAGAATATTATTTTTCGACAAATTGGCCTGGATGACTGAGTGCCTTATTTTAGGTTTTTTCAAACTTATAATCTACCCGGCTAAATTCAAAATTAAACATTGATCTCAATAAATTACCCGTTCAAAAATTAATCAAACCCATATCCCTGGTCCTCAAACCCTTTTGGCTTTAAGCTTCCAAACGCCTTATTCTTCTTAACGGCGGCTTTTAATAAATTGCCGGCTGAATTCTTTCTCTTGCCAAAAATCATGATTCTCTTCAAGCCGCTGCCTTGTTTCATGTTAAAAAACAACAAATCTGTATTATATATTGCAGCAAGCCTAAAAACTTACTCAAAAAATCTAAACTCTATTTTTGGGATTCTTTTAATCGCGTTTATTTGTTTAAAAAAATAAAAAAGCCGAGACGAATCTCGGCTGTGATAATAATCAAAACAATAATAACACCAATATCAGTCTTTAATTATAACATATCTTTATACTCCGGTCAATAATACTAAAAACCGCTTTAACCCCTTTAACTCTGCCAAAAAGACTTTTAACATTGCAATAATCCCAAATTTAATGTAGAGTATGATGGTTTTAACCTTAACTTTAGCCGCCTCCGCGGAATTTTTTTATGGAGATAAGGAACATCGCAATCATTGCCCATGTTGACCATGGGAAAACAACCCTCACTGACGCCA
>CAYVGF010000052.1:0-2752 GCA_964451115.1 uncultured Candidatus Saccharibacteria bacterium | reverse complement strand
ATACGATGGAGCAAAAGAGAGTAAAAATTAGCGGGCTTAAAAAATTCATCAGCGATAAAATCAGCTAACCAAACCGCGCTTCAAGCAGTTTCTTAGATTTTTTTTTTGATAAAAGTTGTATAATTTATACAAAGGTCATTTTTCTTTTAAATAAAATATTTTTTGTCAATTTATGAATAAAAGATTAATTATTATAGCTATAGTCACGATTTTAGCGGTTGGGACGATGGGTTTAAGTTATCTGCCTGCCCGGGCGGAAAGCAATCCGTTTCTGGCCAACATTGCTTCTTCTTTGCGGCAGATTCAAGCCCAGATTGAAGCTCTTCAGCAACAGCTTCAAGCTTTAATGTCCCAGGTCGGCTTTTCTCAAGCCGGGGTTGAGGTTAAGAGTGAAAAAGAAAAGCCGGCAGCCAAATTTGAAATTAAGGATGAATTTGAAAATGAAATTAAGGATGAATTTGAAAATGAAATTAAGGATGAATTTGAGGATGAGTTTGAAGATTTTGAAAGCCAAGATGACCAGAACTATTCAGAGCCTGGCGCGTTTATCCCGCCTTATCCGGCTCAAGGAGCCAGCATAGTCTTAGAGGAACTGCCGGGTACGCCTTCGGTTTCTTGCCAACTGCCAAACTTGAGCCGAGGCTCCCAAGCCAAGAGCGTTTATCTTCTTCAGATGGTTTTGAACAAGGGCGGCTATTATCCAGAAGGGCTAATCACCGGTTATTTCGGCCCTTTAACCGAAAAAGCAATCAAGGCTTACCAGTCAAAGAACAATTTGCCAACCAGCGGCAAGCTTGATTCGGCTACCATTAACAGCCTTCAGAATTTAGTTAGCAAGTTTTATCCAGTATGCCGAAGCAAAAAACCAACCTCAAATCAGCGAACTATTACAGTCCGTTCTCCGAAATCTGGTGAAACTTGGTATGCCGGAAAAACTTATTACATCACCTGGAACCCGATTAACATTCAACCAGCCAGTTCCAGTGCCAAGAATTATGTCACCATCAATCTGGAACTCAATACCCCCGACTGCCCGACTGGCGCTCAATGCTCTTTGGCGCCGTCATACCAGCCCTACTTAGTGGCAGCCAAAGCGCCGGATACCGGCTATTACCGGTGGACCGTTCCCAATGACCTACCCCCGGTTTACTTTGGCGGCAACAAGGTTATCACGATTAAGTCTTCTGACGGCCGATTTGGCAAGAGCGGTGTGTTTTCGGTTAAGAAAAATATTTCTCATAAACCTTCAATTCAAATCCTTTCGCCAGGGAGCGGAGAAGTTTGGCAAGTCGGAAAACAATACCAAATAAGATGGGTTGTGTCTAAAGAGGTGATAGAAAAAGTTAAAAATCGTAAGTATTTCTTTTTTGACCTGTCTCTTTATCCCGAGAGTTTATTTAACCGTGTTAACCGAATTACCAAAGCTATTGGTTTTGAGGGCGCGTCAACTAAAAGAATCCTATACTCTTCCAAAATAAGTGATTTATTGAAAGGAGTTTATACTTGGACACCTGATGATTCTGCTGCTTCTTTGAGTTCCCAAGAACCAGTGGTAGTTGTCCTTAGGATGAATTTACCTAATCCTGATAATCCCGATTTGTCTCTAAAAGGAGCCAGTCAAGGCTTCTGGGTTAAAAACCCTAACAAAAACTTCTCCGCCATCAAAATCCTTTCGCCAGGGAGCGGAGAAGTTTGGCAGACCGGCCGAAGCTACCGGATTATTTGGGAACCAATAAATATTAGCCAGCCTTTGTACATTGATTTAGTCAAACCAACCGACACTACGGCGGGCGGTTGGTCTGTAAAAACTGTAGCTCGGATTGCTTCCGAGTTGCCGCCTACCGCCACCAGCTTCTACTGGCGCGTACCCGACAACATTCCTTCAGCCAATGATTATAAAATTAGGATAATGACGGATGATGATGTTGGTAGTGTCAGCGAAAGATTTACTATTTACTGAAGCAACCACCCGACCTTATAAGTAACTCTCGCTCCAGACAACTCTCCGGTTAGCACGGCTTATCCCGGCCAAACAGGAGTGGTTGGGCTAAAATTCAAGCTTGCGGCTTGCAATGGCGATGCGGAAGTAAATGCCATTCAGATAAGCTCTAATTATGCCAGCGCTGAAAAGGATTTTATTAATCTAAAACTTTTAGACGGCACTGCTTTAATCGGAGGGCCGAAAAATCTAAGCGCTAAATCATTGGGAGGAAACGTGCCCACTGTTGTTTTTTACTCTCAGTTAGTCATTCCTCAAAATATTTCAAAGACGCTTACTGTTATGGTTGACATTTTATCCTCAGCAAGCGGCGCCAGCGATTTATTTATAAGCGGCGTCAGTACGCCGTCCAACACTTATGTTGACGGTTTTAACGTGGCGAGTAGTATGATAACCATCTCCAGCGCGTCAAATAGCGCGATTAAGCTTCAAATGGGCGATAACAGCATTGCGCCGGCTGCGTTTACTGTTACTCGCGGCCAATCGGTTGCCTTATCTGTAACTTCCGTTGATGATAAAACCCGCATTTTTAAGCTGAAAAATCCGGCATTAGGATTAGGCTGGGTTACGGTGGGGGTTAAGCCGGGTAATACAAAATCAGTTATGCTTAACGCGCCCAATAAACCCGGCGGTTATGAGTTTCACTGCGATGTTCCCGGCCATAGCGCCGCCGGGGAAACCGGCAAAATGATTGTCCGGTAAAGAGGGTAAAAGCAGGTTGTTAAAAAGCCGCTGCCAAGCGGCTTTTTAGCG
>CAYVGF010000051.1:0-2763 GCA_964451115.1 uncultured Candidatus Saccharibacteria bacterium | reverse complement strand
GCAAAAGAGCGGCTAAACTCGCCGTACCTTCTTTCCAACCGGTAATACTTTTTGTCTTTCTCCTCTTCTTCTTGGCTTATTCGGCCGCTGATTACCACTTCCTTCTCATCAACATCAACTGAGACGTCTTCTGCTTTCACTCCCGGCACCTCCGCAACAACTTTAAATTCTTTATCCGTTTCCACTAAATCGGCTTTGGGAAAAGCGGCAAAGCTTTTGTCGGAAATGAAGTTAAAAGAATCAAAAGGCGTTAAGAAGCTTTCATCAAAAAGCCGGTTAACCGCTTCCCTTAAAGAGATAAAATGCTTTTCCGGATTATCAAAAAATGATGGCAAAGCTAGCGACTTTTCTTTTTCGTTTTTATTGGTATTTTTTCTAATTTTAGGCATATTTTAAAAAAATAACTTTAAAAACGACCTTTTTAGGATTTTCCATTAAAAATTTTAGCCCGATTAGCAATCTTGTCAAGAGTCTGCTAATATTGACTATTATCCCTTTTTGGTTTAAAATTTAAACTTGGTTAGCCAGGCGGCAGCTCTTTTCATTTTCAAAGAAAAGGGAGGAAAGTCCGGACACTCATCCGCTCTGCTGATTAAAAGCAGGTGGAGACGGCAGCGGGTAACGCCCGTCGTCCGAAAGGATAGGGGTGCGAACAGAGACGCCTTAATCCGCAAGGATTAAGGCATCCCGGCTTCGGTCGGGATGAGTCCCCCGACTTTAGTCGGGGGGGTGAAACGGCTAAATCCCTGCCGGAGTGCAAGGCCGTACTCCGATTTTTCGGAGGGTGCCGCTTGAGCCCGCGAGCAATCAAGGGCCTTAGATAAATTGCCGCCGTTCCAGTTTTTAACTGGAAAACAGAATCCGGCTTACGGCTAACCGATTATTTGAATAAAATCCGCTGGTCTTTCTTGACCGGCGGATTTTTTTCATCCAAAGCTTCGTTCACTAATTTATCGGCTTCTTTATTCTCTTCTCTCTTGATTAATTCAAAATCAACAGTCCCAAAATCCTGCTTTAGATTCCATACCTCTATAAAAAGGTTTTTAATGTTCGGATCTTTAATTTTAAATTTGCCTTTCATTTGGTTAACCAGCAAAGAACTGTCAGCCTTAATGGTAACCTGGGCTTTTTTTGATTTTTCTTTGCCGATTAAATGCTTCAGTTTTTTTAAAGCAAAAATTACCGCCTGGTACTCAGCAAAATTATTAGTGCCCTCCCCTATCTTCTCCTTATAATGGTAAACCTTGCCGGGTAATAAAATAACTGCGCCGATTGCAGCCGGACCGGGGTTGCCTCTAGCGCCTCCATCGGTATTAATCACAATTTTCATTCTTTCATTATACACTTTTTTCGCCTTAATTTGCCTCTTGACCTTAAAACTGCCTTAAATAAAAACTAAAAACGAGGCCATTTTAAGCCGCCAAACAAGTAATAAAAGGATTGCTTTATACTCGGGTATTCACAAAAGTGTCTTTTACAAAGAACTCCCGAGAGCAAACTTTTATTGGCTTGCCGAGCGGCTAATATTAAGCCTCGTTTTTAGTTTTTTTACGTGCGCGCACACGAGCCGTTGCCAAGTTAAAACAACAGATGGTCGATTTCGCTCCGCGCGCATAGCGTCCTCAACCGAACTATTATTCCAACCGGCAACGAACTGCTTTTTATCTTAATATCTTGTCTTAAAAAGTCAACATCTAAAACTGGGGATTATTAGGGTAGCCGCTGTCTAAAGTATTGTTTTGGGCAATCACTTCCTTGGCGAGCTCCTCATAAGCCCTGGCGCCAGGCCCTTTAGGGTCATACATTAAGACCAGCCGCTTAAACATTGGCGCTTCCGCAAGCTCTTGGGATCTTGGAATTACGCTTTTGTAAATATGGGACGGAAACCGATTTTTTATTTCGTTGAAAATATCTTCCGCCAAAGGATGGTTCGGCTCGCTCATTGTGACCAAAGTGCCGGCAACCTTTAGCGGGTGGCCTAAATTCTGCCTAATTAAATGCAAGGCGTTATTGAGCTGGTTTAACCCTTCCAGGCTGTAATATTCGCACTGAACCGGCACAATCAATTCGTCCGCTGCCACCAAACCGTTAATAGTCAGCAAGCTCAAACTCGGCGGCATGTCAATTAAAACAAAATCATAATCGTTCCGAACCTGGTTGACTAAACTTCTTAAAAACTGTTCCCGATTCGGCTGAACTGCCAATTCTACCAGAATTCCGGCTAAATCTGGCGAAGCAGGAATAGCGTGAAAATTAAAAATTAAGGTCGGTTTAATCACTGCCGCCGCGCTTTGGTTGTCAAATAAAGCGTGGTAAACAGTCTCGTTAGTCTTGTGTTTCAAATCTAAGCTGGCAGTAGCGTTAAACTGGGGGTCAAAATCTATCAGCAGAACTTTCTTGTCTAAAACCGCTAAATAAGCGGCTAAATTAACAGCGGTGGTCGTTTTGCCCACTCCCCCTTTTACATTGTAAACCGCAATCACCCTTGCCATTGATTTTAATTAAAATTAATCTTATATTATTAAACATCATAAAATATTTGGTTGATTTAGTAAATACAAAGCTCTTTTTAAAGAGGCCGGGTGGCGGAATTGGCAGACGCGCTGGACTCAAAATCCAGTGGTGATTACACCATGAGGGTTCAAGTCCCTCCCCGGCTACAAAGATTAATTTCTAATTTTTAATTTCGAATTTCGAATAAAGGATGAAGCTAAATTATTTTTTCGGGACTTGAAGCCGACCCGAGCGCTCCCGTTGGGAGAA
>CAYVGF010000050.1:0-2967 GCA_964451115.1 uncultured Candidatus Saccharibacteria bacterium | reverse complement strand
GGGACATAAAACGACATCGCTATCCAGTAAGTGGGCTTGTTTTTCTTTTAACTTTTCGTTGCCGCTGAAATACGCGTCTAATTTCCAGCCAAAAGTATAAAGTGCTCCCTCGTCAGTCCTGGAAAATTGTTCCAGACCTTTTTTCATTAGACGGACAATAGTGCTCTTGGAACTACCTACCGGACCATGAAGCAATAAAATCCGCCGATCGGCGCCAAGACGCCGCGCCGCAGATTCCAAAATGTGCATCAGCTGCATTAGAGGATTATCTAAGCCATAAACAGCTAATTTTCCATTAGCTACGGGGTCGTCAAAAAATTTATAATGAATAAATTTTTCGCCGCCGTCTTCATATTCCTCCGTACCAAAAGACAAAATCATCCGGTGCAAGCGCTGGTAAGCGCTCTCGGCAACTTCCGGACGCTTTTTTAGCAAAGCAAGATATTCCTGGAAAGTTCCAGTGTCAAATAAGTTGCTCATACCACTTCCTCCTTTTTTAGGTTTTTAGGTTCTATATACCAGGATTAGCCAGTTCTAAAAAATTGTCAAATGATATTACAAGAATCATGAATAATGAATTATGAATAATGGGGATAAATATACAGATTCATCTTAAATCTAAATATTCCGACAGGTCAAAACTTGGCGAAATCTCAAATTACATCTAATAAAAATAATAAATCAAAAATGCTCCCGTATAACCGTAAGACAAATAACTATCAAATTATCTAACAACCTAATAGCCTATTGTCGGGCAAAGGAATTTATAAAGAAACCCCGCTAAAAGCGAGGTGTGTTAAATCTAAACTGTTTTTAAATTTCAAAAATCGGCTTGACTTTTTGCCAGATAGTTTCAGCCACTTCTTCTCTTGGCAGATTGGCGTTAACTACCGGCCAGTTAAAATCTCCGCTTAATTCTAAAAAAATTGAGCGCACTTTTTTTATCAAAGCAGACGAAGACTCGTGAGTATGGTTGATTTCACTTTTGCCCATGGGTTTGCCGTCAAGGAGAACAGCTAAATCTTCCCTGAGTAAACCTTGGTTAAACTCCATTAAAGTTTTTCTATCTAAACCAAAGACCATACCCCAAGCAAGGCCGGTGCCAATATAATCTTCAGCCACAACCGTAATCCCCGCCCTTAACATTTCTTGCAGGGTGGGCTGAAAATGCCAGCGATTGATAACTTGCAGCAATTGGAACTCACGCGGACTAAATTTCAGCGGGTTGCCTTCCCGAAGATACTCGTTAATCAACTCGCCATCCGGCTTCTGTTGATAAATGGGATATTTGATTTTAGTAGCCGGATAACCTTCCTGTTCTAACCTTTCAACCAGAAGGTTCACCTGAGTCGATTTACCGGTGCCGTTGGCACCGTATAACACAACAAACTTACCTCTCGGAACTTTTTTAAAACGACGATTTCTCACCAAAACCTCCTTTCACTGTTTTTATTTTAAGAAACTGTTAACACTCTAAAGAAAATGCATTTACAAATCAAGCCCGGTCATCACATTTTTCCAAGAAGACGGATTATAACTTCAGCTGCCAGTTTTGGGTCAGCTTGGCCTTTGGTCTTAGCCATTATTTGGCCAACTAAAAACTGGACGGCATTGCCTTTGCCGGCTTTGTAATCTGCCACCGCCTTTGGATTGGCTGAAATTACCGCCTTGGCCAGTTCTTCCAGCTTAGTTTCATCGCTAATAAGCGCCATCCCTTCCCGTTTCATTAAATTTTCCGGGTCTTCTCCGGTTTCAGTCATCTTGACCAGAAGATTCTTAGCTAAACGGCTGGAAAGTTTGCCGGAATCAATCAAGTAAACCAGGTGGGCAAAATGCTCCGGCTTAACCTTGAGATCAGGCCAACTAATTTTCCGCTCCGCCATTAAGCCTCTCAGGTCAGAAGTAAGGTAATTAGCCAACAGCTCAACTGGCAGGCGCTTAGGGCCGAAAGTTTTCAGTTCGGAAACCGCTTGTTCAAAATAATCCGCGCCGCGTTTGTCCTCAACCAAAACCTCCACAATATTTTCCGGCAGATGAAATTCTTTAATAAACCTGGCCTTTTTTATCTGGGGCAGTTCCGGAATTGATTGTTTGATAGAATTCAAGTCAAAGCTGCTTAAATCAAACGGCGGCAGGTCGGGTTCAGGAAAATAACGGTAATCATGGGCTGACTCTTTCGTCCGCTGGCTCTCAGTTATCTTTTTGGCGTCGTTCCAGCCTCTGGTTTCCTGGATTAATTTGCCTCCTTCGCTTAAAACTTGCTCCTGCCTTTGCAGTTCGTAATTAATCGCCTCATAAACCGCTTTAAAGGAATTGATGTTTTTTAGCTCCACCTTAGTCCCCAACTTGCCATCAGCCGCCAAACTCACGTTGGCTTCAATCCTCATCTGGCCTTGCTCCATATCAGCATCAGAAACATCCAGGTAGCGTAAAATTGCGTGTAAACTTTTAGCGAAATCCACCGCCTCTTTGGCGTTTTTGATGTCTGGCTCGGTAACAAGCTCCAAAAGAGGCACGCCAGCCCGGTTAAAATCAACCAAACTTGATCTGCCGTCAGCCGCGTGAATCAGCCGGCCGGTATCTTCTTCTAAATGGATTCGCCTGATTTTCACGCCATTTAAAGACGCGTTGGAAATCAAAGGATCTTCGTACTGAGAAATTTGATAGCCTTTTGGCAGGTCGGGATAAAAGTAACTCTTACGATCAAAATAAGTAACCGAGGCTGCCTTTCCGCCCAGCGCCAAACCCAGTTTAATTACCGCGGCCACCGCTTTTTTATTAATGGTGGGCAAGGTCCCCGGATGGGCCAAGCAGATCGGACAAACATTAGTGTTGGGCGCTGAAGTGTTTGAGTCGTTTCGGCACGGGCAAAACATTTTGGTTTCGGTTTTAACCTCGGCGTGAATCTCTAATCCGATTGTGGGTGTAAACTTAGCCATAATAACAACTTCATTCTAATCAAAACCG
>CAYVGF010000049.1:0-3645 GCA_964451115.1 uncultured Candidatus Saccharibacteria bacterium | reverse complement strand
GCTCTGGTACCCTTCCAAAAAATAAATTCCAAATGACAAATTACAATCACAAACAAATTCTAAATGGCAAATAGGCAAATGCTGAAACTAATATACCTCAAACAAAGCCCAAATTACAAATTACAAAATCCAAAAAATCAATTTATTTAGAAACGGTTATTAACTATCACTGCCATCTTTCTCATTTTTCGCCTTCTCTACCCATCTTTTTAACATCTGCCCGGCCAGTTTGTTGGCTATCATGCCGGCAAAAATCGCGCTGGAATTATGCGTTTTCAATTGCTTTTGATAATCTTGCAATTCCTCCAGGCTTAAATTGCCTGATTTAAATTTATGCCACATTACCAGGTCTTCCTTGGAAAGCTCATCGGGATCAAACCTATCAGAAGTAAGATGGGCTGATTTTAAGTTGCCGGCAAGTTCTTGCTCCCGAATTTCCTTTACTTCTTCTCTCAGCGAATCAATGTTTAGCGTTTCCGAAACCAAATCTTCCGAATTTAAATCAAACCTATTTTCCTCGGGATGAAGCCTTTCAATCATGTTTTTTTAACTCACTGAATTTGACTATTTTATTTTTACCGGTTCTTTTAGCTTTGTAAAGGGCTTGGTCGGCTTCGCGAACCAAGTCATCAACAGTAACTGCTTCGTTAAAAGCCGAAACCCCGCCGGAAATGGTAAATTGAAAACTGTCGGCTGCTTGTTTTCTGATGCCGTCTGCCACCAAAAACGCATCTTGCTCGTTGGCGCCGATGAGGCCTAAAACAATTTCCTCGCCGCCCCACCGGGCAACAATGTCAATCTCCCTTACCCGGCCTAATATTATCCGCGCCAGGTCTTTCAAGGCTTTATCGCCGGCCTCATGGCCGTGCCGGTCGTTAATTTGCTTGAAGTCGTCAATGTCAAAAATAACAACGCCGAAATTCTTAATGACAAAACTTAACCTTCTTTCTTTGACATTTCCGGCAAGTTTAAGTTCGTCCAGAAACTTTTTTGCTTCTTCATAAAATCCCCGGCGGTTGTAAAGGCCGGTCAGCTCGTCTTTAAAAACCAGCGGCCGCAGGCGCTTTAGCTCTTCTTCCAGTTCCTTTTTGGTGGGCATTTTTAATTTTGGGTTAAAGCCTTAATCCTTTCTTCAATCGGCGGATGGGTCATTGTCAACCTTTGCCAGAAGCCAAGCTTTTTTTGGCCGGCCGGCAAACCGCCCCGCTTGAACGGGTTGTCCAGCCAAAGATGGGCTGTGGCCGGATTGGCGGCAGATTTCATTGGAATCTGAACTTGGGAAATTTTCTTCAAAGCGCTGGCCAGGCCGTCCGGATAGCGGGTTAAAAGCGCGCCGGAAGAATCGGCCAGAAACTCCCTTTTTCGGGAAATTGCCAACTGAATTAAGAGAGCGCCGATTGGAGCCAGCACCGCCGCTACGATGCCTAAAATCAAGAAAAGGCTGCCGCCGCTATCATTGTCCCGCCGGCGCCGGCCAGAGCCAAACCACAAGCTTCTTAAAAAAATATTGGAAAGGATTGAGATAAAGCCCACCAAAACCACTGCCACAGTAGAAACTAAAATATCCCGATTGCCGATATGGGACATCTCATGGGCAATTACCCCTTCCAACTCCGACCGGTCCAGCATTTCCAACAGCCCTTCCGTAACCGCAACCACCGCGTGTTTAGGATCGCGGCCGGTAGCAAAAGCGTTGGGCTGCGCTTCCATAATCAGATAAACTTTGGGCATCGGCAAGCCGGCAGTAATAGCCAAATTTTCCACAATGTTGTAAAGTTCCGGATTGTCTTTTTTTTCAATCGGCACCGCTTTAGTCATCTTGAGCACGATTTTATCCGACCGCCAGTAAGCGGTGACATTCATGATTAAAGCGAAAATAACCGCGACATATAAAATCACCATATCGTTATAGGCCAAAGCAAAAATCCAAGCGATGCCGATAACAAAAACCAAAAAGAAGAAAAACAAAAAGAAAGTTTTCCTGATATTAGAATCTTTTTGGGTGTATAAGCTGGCCATTCTGGAAAGGCTTTAAGCTAAAACTCTACCTTTGGCACTTCTTTTTCTTCTTCTTCCATTTCAAAAAACGGCTGATTGGAAAAATTAAATATCTTCGCCATTATGTTGGAAGGAAAAGCTTCTATTTTTGTGTTGAAATCCTTGACTACGCTGTTGTAAAACCGCCGGGCGGCCTGGATCTTGTTTTCGGTGTCCGACAGTTCTCTTTGCAGCTCCAAAAAATTAGCGTTGGCTTTCAGGTCCGGATAATTTTCAGCCACCGCAAACAAGGTTTTCAGCGTGCCGGATAAAATGTTTTCCGCTTTTTTCATTTGGTCTAAATCGCCGCTTTTGCCCGCCTCTAGAGCGCGGGTTCTGGCTTCGGTCACCCTTTCAAAAACTCCTTTTTCGTGCGCGGCGTAGCCTTTGACTGTTTCAATCAAGTTTGGAATCAGGTCATGCCGCCTTTTGAGCTGCACCTCTATGTCTGACAAAGCCTCCTTTACCCGGAACTTTAGGCGGATAAAAGAATTGAACATGAAGATCAGCCACAAAACAACCAGGGCTAAAACGATGTAAAATATAGTCATATTTTTTGATTTTTATAACTTGTTGCCGACTTGTTTATCTTTATTTTCCTACTTTAAAGTATACCACATCGCCGTCCTGGATTTCATACTCTTTGCCTTTGAGCTGGACCAGGCCTTTTTTTCTTGCGCCCTGCCAGCCGCCGGCGTCAACAAAGCTTTGGTAAGCCGCAACTTCGGCCTTGATGAAGTTTTTTTCAAAGTCGCTGTGAATTGCCCCGGCAGCTTGGGGCGCTTTGGTGTTCTTGTAAACAGTCCAGGCCCGGGTTTCTTTTTCGCCGGAAGTAAAGAAAGTAATCAAGTTCAACATTTGGTATGATTTCTTAATCAGTTCCGGTACGGCGTCAACAACAGCCAAATCCGCAACCATAAAATCAAAGCCCAGCTGGCTTATTTTCCGCTTCAAACTCTCCGGCACGTCCGAGTCCGATCCGTTCAGCAAAAACAGCTGCGGTTTGGCGGTTAACAGGTTAAGGGGCTTAATAACGCTCAGCGCAAATTCGTCCAACAAATCAGCGGCAATCATCCTTCCGTCATTTAGGCGGCTGAGCAAAGATGTCAAAACTTCCTTTTCTTTGATTGCCTCTTTCCGGCCGACTTTTACCTCCCCTTCAATTTTGCCCAATCGGTTGGTTAAGGTTTCAATGTCTTTCATTGCCAGCTCATACAAAATCGTATCAATGTCCCGTTCCGGATTGACCTCGCCGTCAATGTGGACAATATCGCCTGAAGAAAACACTCTCACCAAGTGGATTATAGCCGTTGTTTCCCTAATATGGGTTAAAAACTGGTTGCCTAACCCCTCCCCTTTGCTGGCGCCTTTTACCAAACCGGCAATGTCGTAAAACTCAACTACTGCCGGAATTTTGTTTTGAGATTGGGAAACCGCCGCCAGTTTGTCTAATCTTCCGTCGGGAACGGCAATAACTCCCACATTGGGATCAATTGTGGCAAACGGATAATTAGCGATATTAATATCCTGATTGGTTAATTTTTTGAATAAAGTTGACTTGCCAACATTGGGCAAGCCAACAATGCCAACTGATAATTTCATAGCTGC
>CAYVGF010000048.1:2243-3810 GCA_964451115.1 uncultured Candidatus Saccharibacteria bacterium | reverse complement strand
CCGCCTGGGAAGTACGAGCGCAAGCTTAAAACTCAAAGGAATAGACGGGGACTCGCACAAGCGGTGGAGCATGTGGTTTAATTCGATATAGCGCGAGGAACCTTACCAGGGCTTGACATGTTAGTGAAAGTTCCGTGAAAGCGGAACCCTCTGATTTTTAATCGGACACTAACACAGGTGCTGCATGGTTGTCGTCAGCTCGTGGCGTGAGCCGTTCCCTTAAGTGGGGTAACGAGCGCAACCCTTGTCGTGTGTTACAAGTGTCACACGAGACTGCCGTGTTATTCACGGAGGAAGGAGGGGATGACGTCAAATCAGCATGGCCCTTATGCCCTGGGCGACACACATGCTACAATGGCCGGTACAACGGGTTGCCAAGCCGTAAGGCGGAGCTAATCCCTTAAAACCGGCCCCAGTTCGGATTGAGGTCTGCAACTCGACCTCATGAAGCCGGAATCGCTAGTAATCGCGGATCAGCCATGCCGCGGTGAATACGTTCTCGAGTCCTGTACTCACCGCCCGTCACACCAAGGGAGCCGGGAAGACCTGAAGTTTCGCTTCGGCGGAATTAGGGTCGGTTCGGTGACATGGGTGAAGTCGTAACAAGGCACGGGTAGCGGAAGCTGTCCGTGGATCAATTAAACTTAGGATAGAAGAAGTAAGGGAATTTTCCTTACCAACCTAGTCGGCTGCGGTTTTTAACTGCAGATTTGAAAAGGTATTGGCCGAGTCCTTTTTAGGCTAAAACTTGATCAAAGAGTTTGTCTGCTCTCCGCTTTCGGCGGAAACATTGGGCAAAATCTTTGAAAGTTTTGACTAAGAAGGGGTCCTCCGATCAGTTTTATCGGAGGGGTAGCCTTACAAGTTTCGGCCCTTCACTGGGTAAAACCAGCGAAGTTTTCAAAAAGTTTGGGGCAACTAAAAAGTGTTTTAAGCAACTAAAATTTGCTATAATTAATTAAATTGATGGCTGAAGAAAAAAAAACAATATTCTTAGTGGAAGACGAGCTGCTTCTGCTCAACCTTTTAAAGCAGCGGCTGGAAAGGGCCGGTTTTGAGGTTGTCACCGCCAAAGACGGAGAAGAGGCGCTAAACGTTTTAAAGTCAATATCGCCGGATTTGATTTTGCTGGATATAATCTTGCCTAAAGTTTCAGGCTTTGAGTTTATGGAGCAGGTAAGGTCTGATCCGGCTTACAAAAAAACTCCCATTTTAATCCTTTCCAACCTGGGGCAGGACAACGACATTAAAAAAGGCGAAACGCTGGGCGCTTCCGGTTACCTGATTAAAGCCCGGCTTTCAATTGAAGAAGTGGTTAAAAAGGTAAAAGAATTCATGGCCAAAGTTTAATTTTTACCCCGAATGTGCTATACTAACAAAGTTTAAAAAACCAGTTAAAGGTCGTTTATATTCCAATACATTACATAAACCAAGAACTAATATAATTCCGTATGAAAAAAGGTTTCACTTTAATTGAGTTATTAGTTGTAATTGCTATTTTAGCGGTCTTAGCGGTAGCGGTTATCGTTATCATTAACCCGGCTGAGCTTTTGCGGCAGGGCAGGGA
>CAYVGF010000048.1:0-2143 GCA_964451115.1 uncultured Candidatus Saccharibacteria bacterium | reverse complement strand
GTCTACGCTCCGACATCTACACAAACCAGCACTAATTATGAGCTGAACGCTAATATGGAAAGCACGAAATACAAAAGTGGCGGCGGATCGGATGTAGAGTCAACCGACGGCGGCAACCAATCAAATGTCTATGAAGTAGGCAACGATCTGACTATCAACGCAACAAACCCGTCATCCTAATTTATTAGCCCTACGCGAACAAAAAACGCCAGCAATGGCGTTTTTTGTTCGCTTGGCTATAATTAAAATTATGGTTAATCTAGGTTTGATTGATTATTTGACGCTGGGCATCTTAATTAGTTTGCTGCTGGCCCAAATTTATTTTAAGCCTTCAAGTAAAAAGCTGATTGCCGCCGCAAAAATAAGCTACCTGGGCCTGGTTGTTTCGGTAATCGGGGTTTACGTCTATTTGGTTGTCGCCCAAACCAATATCTGGGCGGCGAATCCTTTGACGAAATACTTAGTGCCGCCTTACCGGCCGCTAAGCTATGTTATCGGCTATTACTTTATTAGGTTCCTTCTTTACTATCTTGTCGCTTTTCTAATCTCGCTGGCTTTTTATTTGTTTTTCAAAAACATAAACCGGCGGGCCGGCGGAGTTTACTTGGAAAATTTTGAGATCTACGCCGGAGCCTTGACCATATTTGCCTTAGGCAATCCCGGCTGGCCCTTCCTTTGGCTTTATTATCTGGGGGCTTTTTGGCTGGTTTATTTAGCTGTTCAGATTTTTGCTTTTCTCAAAAAAAAAGCAATGGAAAGGATTTCCGCTTATTTTATATGGCTTCCCACCGCGATTTTAGTTATAATAATTAAAATGCTTATCTTTAGCTAATTACCATGATTAACCTTCAACCGGAACTGTTAAAAAATATCCTAACCAAAGCGGGGATTATTGACGGGAAAACTTTTGACGAGATAAACAAAGAAGCCTTGAGGCGGCGGCAAAACCCTTTGGAGCTCATTATCTCCCAAGGCCTGGTTAATAAGGATTATCTTTATTTAATTCTATCCAACGCTCTTAATGTGGAGCGGGTTAACCTCGGCGCCATTGATATTGACCGCAAAGTTTTAAACCTTATTCCGGTTGAGATTGCCCGCCAGAAAAAAGTTATTTTGTTTGGCCAAAACGCCGACGGCTCTTACAACGCGGCAATGGAAAATCCCACTGATCTTGAAACAATCAATTTTTTAAGTTCGCGGTTAGGCGCTCCCATTCATCCTTTTTTGGCTGACGAAAACGATTTAAACAAGGGATTCTCCCTTTACGGAGAAAAGCAAACGCAGGACTTCAAAAAAATTATTGAAGAAAAAATTAAGGAATCTTTGAGGTCAAAAGCGAAAGGCATTGAAGAAGCGGCCCAGGACCTGCCTATTGTCTCAATTGTTGACGCGCTCATGGCTTACGCTATTTCTTCCCGGGCTTCCGATATTCACTTTGAAGCCTTGGACGACAAAGTTTTGGTCAGGTTCAGGATTGACGGAGTAATGAGAGAAATTATCAGAATGCCTAAAGAAATCCAGGAGCCGATTGTGGCCCGAATTAAGATTTTGTCCGGCCTGCGCATTGACGAACACTCTCGGCCCCAAGACGGGCGGTTCCGCCACCGCGTTAGCGGAATTTTGGTGGACGTGAGGGTTTCGGTCATTCCCACGTTCTACGGCGAAAAAGTGGTGATGCGTCTGCTTTCCTCCACCCAAAAACCGCTTTCGTTTGAAGATTTGGGAATGCTGCCTGACACGGCCAAGATCTTAAAGGAAGCGATTTCCACCAGTTACGGAATGATTTTAGCTTCCGGGCCGACCGGTTCCGGCAAAACGACCACTTTGTACTCTATTCTTAACGTGCTTAACCGGCCGGAGGTTAACATCGTAACTATTGAAGATCCCATTGAGTACGACATGCGCTACGTTAACCAAACCCAGGTAAACGAAGCGGCCGGCATTACCTTCGCCAGAGGGCTCCGTTCAATTTTGAGGCAAGATCCCAATATCATTATGGTGGGGGAAATCAGGGACGAGGATACTGCGGAAATTTCGGTCCAAGCGGCGCTAACCGGCCACCTGGTTTTGTCCAGTTTGCATACCAACGACGCGCCAACCGCCGTTCCCCGGCTGATGGATATGGGAATTAAGCCGTTCTTAG
>CAYVGF010000047.1:0-3877 GCA_964451115.1 uncultured Candidatus Saccharibacteria bacterium | reverse complement strand
GCCAACCCTTCCAAAATATGGGCCCGCTCCTCCGCCCGCCTTAGATCAAACTCGGTTCGGCGGCGGACCACTGTTTTGCGGTGGGCGACATAACCGCTTAGCATCTCCTTTAAGGAAACCAGCTGGGGCTGGATGCCGTCTACCAAAGCCACCATGTTGAAATAAAACTTTTTCTGCAGGTCGGTATGTTTGAACAAATAGTTGAGTATGCGCTGGGGGTTAACGCCGCTTTTTAGTTCAATCACGATTCTTAACCCTTCCCGGTCTGATTCGTCCCGAATGTCCCTGATACCGTCAATCTTTTTGCTTTGGACCAGAAGCGCGATTTTTGCGATTAAGGAAGATTTCACCACTTGATAGGGAATCTCGGTTATGATGATTTTAAGCCCCTTCTTTGTTTCTTCTAGGTCGGTTTTTGCCCTAATGGTGATGGAGCCTTTGCCGGTAGCATAAGCCTCTTCCAGATCTTTTTGGCCGTAAATAATGCCGCCGGTGGGGAAATCAGGCGCCGGAACAAACTTCATTAAGTCTTTGGTTGAAGCGTTGGGATGCTTAATAAGGTAGACTAAAGCGTCAACCACCTCGTTTAGGTTGTGAGGCGGGATGCTGGTTGCCATTCCCACCGCAATTCCCATTGCGCCGTTTAAGATCAAGTTGGGCAGTTTGGCTGGCAGGTATTCAGGCTCTTTGCGGGTGTTGTCGTAATTTGGCCGCCAGTTGACCGTATCTTTTTCAATATCTTTGAGCATCTCCTCCGCTATCTTGGAGAGCTTGGCTTCGGTATACCTTTGGGCGGCGGCGCTGTCGCCGTCAATGTTGCCAAAGTTTCCCTGCCCCTGAATTAAGGGGTAGCGGAGGGAAAAATCCTGCGCCATTCTTACCAGGGCGTCGTAAACCGCTGAGTCGCCGTGGGGATGGAACTTACCCATCGTTTCGCCGACGATGCGCGCCGATTTCATGGTTTTAGCGCCGGCGTGCAGCCCCATGCTCCACATTGCCCAAAGGATTCTCCTTTGAACCGGCTTTAAGCCGTCCCGCAGGTCAGGCAGGGCCCGGGAGACAATAACCGACATTGCGTAATCAAGATAAGCGCTCCGCAGTTCTTCCGTGATTTCTTGGTTTTGGACGTGGGCGGCTAATTTTGGCTGGGAATCTTTCGGCTGGTCTGGTTTCGGTTTTTTATCTTTATCTTTGTTTTTGTCTGCCATAAGTTTAGTTTGGGGTTAACAAATAACCGTTAAGCTCCGGCGCCTCAATGGATATATTATTGGGGCGGCTGATAAAGTTTTTCAAGATTTCAAAGGGTTGGGAGACTTTATCGGCCAAATTTTTTAAAGCCGGCTTGAGATCACTGTAAGCCACCGCCAAACCCCGCTTAAACGTGGAAAAAAAGGAATCGTTTGCTGGTTGGCTTTTTTCGGCTGCCGGTACAGGCGGCGCGGTGTCTTTAAACGGAGTATTGTCGGCAATAAAGGCGTTGATATAAACTATCCAGAGCGCGACTACCAGCAGTGAAGAAGCCGCCGAAAAAATTATCAGCCACTTTTGTTTGGTGTTGGAATCGGATTTTCTTACCTTGGTCAGGAACTGGCGCCATTTTTGGGGTATATTTTTTATTTTGTAAACAAAGGCCATTTTAAGGTTTGGGCTTTAAGCACTTAATTGAGAACGTACCGGGGCTGAGATCTTTCTTTTTAATCACAATTTTTTCTTCCGGTTGGCACTTTAAGTCAAACTCGCTTAACAGCTTGTCCGGCTTGGCGGTTAAAGCCGGAATAAATAAAACCGGTTCAATCTGGCGGATCAGTTTTGCCGTGTTTTCAACGGAGAGGTAAGGTTCTCCGCCGCCGGGAGCAATCATTATGTCAACGTCGCCCAGCTTGTCAACGATTTCCGGGGCCGGCATTTTAGCTAAGTAGCCGAAAACCGCGATTCTTAGCCCGTCAAAAGTGAGATGGTAAATCGTGTGTTCTTGCCGGTTGTTGCCTTTACCATCCGACCAGTAGGCGGTGTAGCCCCAAACCCTGATACCCTCAATCTCATACTCCCCTTGATGGACGATAAAAAAGGCGTTGTCCGATTTTTCCGGGTTAATTTTCGGCGGATTAACCGTGCTGAGCACAAGATTGGCGCCCCTTAGCGACCTCTGGTCGGTCGGGTCAACTAAGACAACCGCGCTGCCTGACTGGAGCTTAAAGTAATTTTCTCCGTTGTAAGTTATAACCATATGCGATAAAACAATTACACCTTCCTTTAAGGGAGGATAAGTTTATTTTACTTCGTTTTGACTTGATTTTCAATCATTTTTTAGCTAAACTACGAAAACTTACAAAACTATGGATACAGAAAACACCAAGCCGCAAGCCCCGGTTAAGAAAGTAAATTTAACCGCCCAGTTTGCCAGGGATAACAGCAGCCTTTTCTCCTTGTTGAAGGTGGGCGAGATTTTAGAAGGCAAGGTAATTGACCTTGCGCCCAAGGGGGTGTTTGTTGACCTCGGCCGCTACGGGACGGGGGTTATTTACAAAGGCGATCTCATCAGGGCCGGCGGCACGACTAAAAGCTTAAGCTTGGGCCAGGTGATTAAGGTGAGAGTCAGCGTTTTAGACAACAAAGAGGGCTGGATTGAACTTCTGCCGATGGAAACGGAAAGGCAAAAGAACTGGCTGACCGTTGAAGAATTAGCCGGCAAGGAGGAGGTTATAACCGTCCAGATTGCCGAAGCCAACAAAGGCGGCTTAATTGCCGAGATAGAAGGCTTAAAGGCATTTTTGCCCGCTTCCCAGCTTTCACCGGAGCATTATCCCAACGTGGAAGACAACGACAAGCAAAAAATTGAAGAGAAGCTTAAAGAGTTAATAGGCCAAGAGCTCAAGGTGCGGGTAATTGATGTTAACCCCGACACTAACAAGCTGATTATCTCCGAAAAAGCCGCTTCCCAGGTCAACATGAGCGAGCTTCTGGACAAATACCAAGTCGGGCAAGTGATAGAAGGAGTGGTTTCCGGCGTGGCTGATTTCGGCGTTTTTGTTAAGTTTGCCGACAACCCGGATATAGAAGGCTTGATTCACATCTCCGAACTTGATTACAAGATGATTGAAAACCCCAAGGAGCTGGTCAAAATTAACGATACGGTCCAGGCTAAGATAATTGAGATTAAAAACGGCAAAGTTTACCTTTCCTTGAAAGCGCTGAAAGAAGATCCGTGGGAAAAAATTGGCGACCTGGTTAAGGAAGGCCAGGAAGTTGAGGGCCGGATTTACAGCTTCAATCCCTTCGGGGCGATTGTGGATCTCTCAAACGGCTTGCAGGGCCAGATTCACATTACCGCTTTCGGCAGCGCTGAGGAAATGAAGCGCGAACTAAAAAAAGGCGAAGCTTACAAGTTCAAAGTAACAAAAGTAAAGCCGGAAGAAAAAAGGATTTATCTGGAAAAAATTTAGCCTTTTAATTTGTAAAAAAACATCCGCTAGAGCGGGTTTTTTTATTTAAAACAAGCAGGCTATAACCGTATAATCTGTTTGACAAAATCCTATTTTTATGCTTTAAATAAAAGAAAAGAGTTTGTTTTTGGTTTGGTTTTTATAAAACGAGATTAAAAATAAGCTCTTTAACACCAAAAAAAGGAGATAGAATTGAAAATTACTCTGCTAGGCGGTGCGGCGATCGGCGCTTCTTGCGCCGTTATTGAATCTGCTACCACAAGGATAGTGGTAGACTGTGGTGTTCGGCAGGAAAAATTTAAAACCTTCCCGCCGGACCTGAATTTTTTGGATGGGAAAAGGGTGGATGCAGTATTTTTCACCCACTCCCATTTGGACCACATCGGCAGTGGCCCTCTTCTGGCGCGAAATCATCCGGAAGCCAGAATTTTTGC
>CAYVGF010000046.1:0-3970 GCA_964451115.1 uncultured Candidatus Saccharibacteria bacterium | reverse complement strand
GGCGCTGACTGAGCTTGGATTTCCGTTGCTGTTGGTAAAATTATTTTCGTTTTTCCTTTTCTCTCCCCAGTTTTGGAATAAGACAATCAAATCCTGAAAATCTACACGGCCGTTGCCATCAAGATCGGAATTAGGATTGCTGGGACGGTCGCCCCAATTTTGGAATAAAGCTATTAAGTCTTGAAAATCAACATTGCCGCTGTTGTTAATGTCGGCAGAGTTTAAATTATTGGGAGCGGCAAAAGTAAAATTACTTAGAATAAAAAAAGAAAATGACACAACAATTACCAGTTTCGTTCTGTTCATCTTTTTGGTTGCGATAAGTTGATTAACTTTTTCCATTCTTAAACCGGTTTATGCCAAAAATTGTTATTGCTAGCGCTATGCCGGCAAGTAAAAGCAAAACTATGACAGCTTTATAATTTATAAAACCGTCATAAACAAAACGGACAGGAATAAGAGGCAGTTCTTTTTCTATTATCTCTCCAGAAGTAATATCAAACACATATTTTTCTCCGTTCAAAGTGGTAATTGTTAATTGATTTGCTTGGCTATCAAAAAAAGTTTCTTTTTGCCACATAAAATGAGAAACGGTTGTCGGAAGAACCCAGGCAAACCTCACTAAATCGCCAACTGAGTATCGGCTAAGCAACCGGCCTTCTTTATAAAAAGCTACTGCCAATTCTTTGGTGTTGGGTTGGCCAAAATTATTTAATGTGGCCCATGGACCATATCGTACTAAATATTTTCCATCATCCGAGAGATCTACTGATTTGCTGTACCAGTTAACGGACCACAAAAGAACATCCGAACCGTCATCGCTGCAGATGTTATACGCGTAAAGGCCTGATTTCGGATATGGCTGGTTGGTACAAGAGCTGATCAATTTAGAGATGGAATTTTTGGAAAGAGAAAAGTTTTCAGGAAACTGCCCGGTTTGTTGGTAATATTCCAAATAATATTCAGGGTACATTACAAAAATGCTCTTGCCATCTTTTGTAACCACTGTATATGGAGAGGGGGGTGCTATGCTGTCTGCGGAAACTTGAATCCAAGACATTCCTAAAAATAAAATTGAAAAAATTATTACTAGTGATAATTTGTTATTCATGCCTTTATTTACATCTGTTTTTAAAATTATAAACTACTCATCTCTTTTAATTAAGTTGGTTGATGTTAACCAGACGTATTCATCTGCCGTTGTTTTGGAAACAAATATTGCATCCAACTTTCCTCCATCAGAAGAAGAAGAAACCGAACAAGGGTTGCCGTCCCTTTCTTTTTTGGAAACTATGAGCTTATCAATGCTTGCTCCGCGCTGCCTGTATTCAGCTAAAACTTCTGGCGCCATATGCTTAAAGGGCGTGTCTAAAGCCGGCTGGCGGAAAGGCCGGATTAATTTTAAGGCAAAATCAAAATTGTCTGTTGCGCCGTCAGGGCCGCGCGCTAGAGAAACAGTGCCAATCCGCTGGCCTGCAATTACAGCCGAACCTTCCTTTAAACCGCTGTTAAGCAAAACGTGGAAAAATACAAACTGCCACCGAGAAGAACTGTTTGGGTTCGGTGTCAGCCAAACTTGCCGGCCGGATGACGCCATTTCATCCCTAACTTCGGCTATCTCCCCGTCAAACGGAGCAAATACCTCCACTTGGCCTTCTGTGCCGCGAAATTCAGGTTTCACCATTAAGTAATGTTTCATGGAACGAGGAGTCTTTTCTGTTTCTCCCGCTAAGTTCGGGCCGCGGTAATCGTGCCCTTCACAGCTTCGGTATTTTGAAATAGCCCTAATCTGATCAAGGTTAAGCGGGTTGGCGGTAATGAAAAGTTCGGGCAGTTCCTCGTTTTTTGGCGGCGTTATGACAATGATTCCAACGCCAATTGCGGCAAAGGCAAGGGCTGCCAGAATAATTTTTCGGCGGTAAGGCATAGTATTATTGTACAACATTAGCTTTTACTGCCTTGAAATCAACCGCGCCTCAAGTTCCTTCCAAAACTTTTAGCAACTAAAAATCCCGGCAACCAACCGGGATTTTTAGGTCAGATCAGTTTCCAATTCTGCCTAGATCTTTATCTTTTTCAACCGCAGGGAGTTCAGAACCACACTGATACTGCTAAAGGCCATTGCCGCGGCGGCAAAAATAGGGTTGAGCAAAATGCCGAAGAACGGGTACAAAGCGCCGGCCGCTACCGGAATGAAGGCAGAGTTGTAAAAGAAGGCCCAGAAAAGATTCTGCTTAATTATCCTCATCGTCCGCCGGGAAAGCTTAATTATCTCCGGAATCAGCATCAGGTCCCCTCTCATCAGGGTAATGTTGGCTGATTCCATGGCAATGTCCGTCCCTTCGCCCATGGCAATGCCGATGTTAGCTTGGGTCAGAGCGGGCGCGTCGTTAATGCCGTCGCCGACCATTGCCACAATTTTCCCTTGCTCTTGAAGCTCTTTTACTTTCTCGGATTTCTTGTCAGGCATAACCTCGCTCATTATGTTGGTAATGCCAACTTGGCTGGCAATTGCCCGAGCAGTGCGCTCGTTGTCACCGGTAATCATCCAAACTTCAATGCCGCTTTCCTGCAGAGATTTTACCGCTTTAATTGATTCCTTCTTTAAAACGTCGGCGACAGCCAGAGCGCCTTTAAGTTTCCGGCCAAGCGCGAGAATCATTACGGTTTTCCCTTCACTCTCAAGTTTCTTTATCGCTTCTTCATAAGAAGAAACATCAAGCCCCAAATCTTTCATTAAGGCCCGGTTGCCCAGATAAGCTTCTACTTTCTGCGATTGAATTTGCAAAACTCCCTTTAAGCCTTTGCCGGATATGGCCTTGAAGTCTTCAAGCTTGTACATTTTAACCTTTTCCTTTTTCGCCTCGTCGATAATCGCTTTATCAAGCGGATGGGTGGATTTCTGGTCTAAACTGGCGGCAGCCTGCAGAATTGCCTGCGCCAAGGGGTGCTCTGACCTCTGCTCCAAGGACGCAGCCAGGTTAAGAATGTGCGTTTTGTGCTCGTTGTCAAACGCAATAATGTCGGTCAACTGCGGCTTGCCTTGAGTTAAGGTGCCGGTTTTATCCAGCACAACTGCGTTTATCTTGTTGGCAATCTCTAGCGAAGCAGCGTCTTTAATCAAGATGCCTTTAGTGGCCGCGCTGCCGGAAGAAACCATGATTGCCATTGGCGTAGCCAAACCCAAAGCGCAAGGACAGGCAATGATAAGCACCGCAACAAAGTTAATTAAAGCGAACTGGAAAGCGGGCGTTGGCCCGAAGAAAAGCCAAACAATAAACGTAAGGATTGCGATTCCGATTACAACAGGAACGAAATAAGATGAAACTAAGTCGGCTAAGCGCTGGATAGGCGCCTTGGACCCTTGGGCTTCTTCCACCATTTTAATGATTTGGGAAAGAACAGTGTCTTTGCCGACTTTCGTGGCCCGGAAAGTGAAAGTGCCAAATTTATTCACGGTGCTTCCAATTACCGCGTCGCCGGCTTTTTTATGGACCGGCATTGATTCTCCCGTAATCATCGATTCGTCAATTTCCGAACTGCCTTCGGTAATTTTTCCGTCAACCGGAATTTTTTCTCCCGGCCGAACGATTATCAAATCGCCGGTTTTTACTTCCGAAATTGGAGTTTCTATTTCTTTCCCATCTTTCAATACTCGGGCGGTTTTGGGCTGCAGGCCAATAAGTTTCTTAATTGCTTCGCTGGCTCGGCCTTTCATCAAAACTTCAAAGTACTTTCCAAGAAGAATCAAAACTAGAATAACCGCCGAAGTATCAAAATAGATTTCGGGGGTAACTCCGCCTTTAATAAAAAATCCCGGGAAAATGGTCACTGCGGCACTATAGAAATAAGCCGCCAATGTGCCGATGGCAATCAAAGTGTTCATATCGGCCGTCCGGTATTTCACTAAAAGCTTAAGGCCGGAATAAAACTGCCAGCCGACCCAGAACTGAACCGGCGTAGTCAAAAT
>CAYVGF010000045.1:0-4076 GCA_964451115.1 uncultured Candidatus Saccharibacteria bacterium | reverse complement strand
GACCGGTTTTTTGAAGTTGGGGTCGCGGAGCAAAATTTAGCGACAATCGCGGCCGGATTCGGCGTTACTGGCAAGATTGCTTTTATTTCTTCCTACGCCACTTTTTCACCGGGTCGCAACTGGGAGCAGATTAGAACCACCGCAGCTTACAACAATTCCAACGTGAAAGTTGCCGGCCATCACGCTGGCGTTTCAACTGGCCCTGACGGCGCCACCCATCAGGCGATAGAAGATATTGCGACAATGCGGGTTATCCCCAATATGAAAGTTTTTGTCCCCTGTGACGCAATTGAAGCCAAAAAAGCGACAGTGGCTGCCGCTAAGATTTTTGGTCCAGTTTACCTTAGGTTTGCCCGGATCGGCACCCCGATTATAACTACCGACAAAACGCCTTTCATTCCTGGCAAAGCAGCTATTTTTTGGCTGCCGCCGAAAAGAAAATCGCCCGCAGTCTTGATTGTCGCCGCTGGTACAATGGTTTACAACGCTCTACTGGCCGCGAAAGAGTTGGAAGAAGAAGGAATTTACTCGACGGTAATTAATTTAGCTTCAATCAAGCCAATTGACAGCGCCACTTTGGCGCATTGGGCCAAAAAAGCGAGGGCGGTGGTCTCAGTTGAAGAGCATAATGTAATTGGCGGAGTCGGCGGAGCGGTAGCGGAAGTTTTGGCCCAACATCAGCCCACCGCGATGGAGTATGTTGGAATGAAGGATACTTTTGGCGAATCCGGCGAACCTGACCAGTTAATTAAAAAATACGGCATGGATGTTAGCCACATAAAGCGAGCCGTTAAAAAAGTAATTAAAAAAAGATAATTATGAAAGTTATTACCATCGGGACGGCCACTCAGGACGTTTTTTTGCTAAGCCGGGAACTGAAGCGGCTCTATGACCCCGAACACCTGAAAAAGATTGGTTTTAAATCCGGGGAAGCCGAGTGCTTTGCCTTGGGAGCAAAAATGGAGGTGGAAGACTTAAGCCTTACTTACGGCGGCGGCGCGGCTAATACGGCAGTGACTTTTGCCCGCCAGGGCTTTTCTGTTATTTGCGCCGCTAGCGTCGGACAGGATTTAATCGGCGAAAACATTGCCGCCAATCTTAAGCGCCAAAAAGTGAAAGTCAGAATCAGTTTTAACTCAAAAGCCAAATCAGCTTATTCGGCGATTATTTTAACGCCGGGCGGAGAAAGGACGATTCTAACTTTTCGCGGCGCTGCCAATGATTTAAAAGCCAAAGACATTGACGTTCTGCCTTTGCGGGCAGACTGGATATACATTAACCCCGGCAGTATTCCGGTTTCGGTTATTCGGCGGGCAATTAATAAATACAAGCGGAACAAGGCCAAAATTGCTATGAATCCGTCCCGCCACTATTTATCCCTCAAACCTTCGGTTTTGAACCCCTTGCTTAATAAGTTGGATGTAGTAATTATGAACCGGGAAGAAGCCGCTTATTTGACGGGAATTGATTACGATCAGGAAAATTTGATTTTTAAGAGACTAGACCGACTAGTCAAGGGAATATCAGTTATGACTGACGGCGCGGACGGGGTTTTGGTTTCAGATGGAAAAGTTGTCTACCGGGCTGGTGTGTTTAAGGAAAAACAAGTAGTGGACCGCACCGGCGCCGGCGACGCGTTCGGTTCGGGATTTGTGGCCGGCTTGATTAAAACCAAAGACATTGAAAGCGCGATTGTTTTGGGTTCGGCTAACGCTACCTCAGTAGTGGAGCAAATCGGCGCCCAGCCGGGAATTTTAACCAGTAGCCAATCAGAACAAAAAAGGTTTAAAAATTTAAAGGTTGTTAAAACTAAATTATAATTTTATTTATGTCTGGAATTGAAAAAATAGCAAAAATTTTAAGAACAGATAAAGATTACTTTATTAAAATTGACAGCCGGCTTTCAAACATGACTGGCCGGAAGAATGTTTTTGAAAATTTAGCCCAAAAAAATGAGGAAATAATTTCCAAAACCCTCAGCGCTATCGGCGTTTCGCCAAAATCAACTGCCAAGGAAGTGTATTACGCTTTAATTGAAAAAATAAAGTCTGACACAATTAAAATAGATGAAGTGTTGGGCCGGCCGGATTATTCTTCAACCGAAGACTGCGCGCGAGTTTTGGCGGCAATTACCAAAATGCATAACCCCGGCCGCGGCTGGTTTTTAAAAAAAGAGAAAGCTGAAGAGTTTATCTTAAATGTGCCGCCGCCAAACGTTATGGCTTACTTAGGCTACAAGGACGCGCGGGAACTGCTCGCTAAGGAAGACTTGTTTGAAATTTACAGTGCTTTGAGATTTGTGGAGGACCAAAGCTGGATGAACGAGGTGTTCTTTAAGCAGTATGAAAGCCTTACCCCCGATGACTTTGAAGAGCGAGACATTATTTTAAAGGCAATTGACGTTAAATGGCGGAAAGCGGCTGAGCGTTTTGTGGTTAAGAAATGGCACAACATATCTCACCTGAAAGAGTTGGGAGTGGTCTTTGTTATTCCGATTTCTTTGGGGATTCCGGGAGAAACCTTGCGGACAATTAGCCTGGTTTTCCATTATCTCAACGAAGTGCCTTTTTATTCCGACATGTTTCGGAAGATTGCGGAGGTGCCGGTTACTTTTTCAGCAAACCTCACCTCGCTTTTAAGGGGAGATGTGATTGACAGGCGCATTCCTGAGAGTGAAAAAACGCTGTGGTTGGTAGTTCAGAGGTATCTGGCCAAAGACGATGAAAATGACTGGCGTTTATTTGTGCCGCGCGTTAATCCGGAAGCCCGCCACTGGCTTTTGGCGGAAGAGTCTTTGATTAAGTTGGGCAACTCCTTTGACCACTTCGGCTCCACTCTGGGCTTTTGGGCTGATCTTGATTGGGTAGGCGGTTATTTTAAAGACGAAGTGGGAAATGATGTCCTTGTCAGCTTTGATTTGGTGGACACGGTTATGAGCTTGGTTAAGGAAAAGGAGCTGATTAAGTATCTCTACCATCACCAGGAAGCCTTGTGGAATCGAATATTTACCGAGTATTTCGGCCGGGATCAGCTGGATTATTTCTTAAAGGAATACTTGCTTCAAGGTTATTTTGAGGTTTAATATTAATTTAACTTATTAATTATATGGCTAATTTACTTTTAAACATTATTAAACAAGCTGAACAGGACAAAAAAGCTGTGGGCCATTTTAACGTGGCTAACTTTGAGATGGTTAAAGCAGTTACGGAATCCGCCGAAGACAAAAAAACGGCGGTGATTATTGGCACTTCCGAGGGCGAAAGATCTTATTTGGGCGTTAACCATATTCGGGCTTTGATTGACAGCTACAATCAGGAACGGAAGAGCAGTTTAGGCGGTAAGGATTTTCTTTTTCTGAACGCTGACCACACCTACGATCTGGAAAAAATTAGAATTGCCGCTGAAGCCGGTTATGATATGGTAATCTTTGACGGCGCGGCGTTGCCGCTTGAAGAAAACGTGGCAAAAACCAAAAAAGCGGTGGAGATTGCCAAATCAATCAACCCCGATATTTTAGTGGAAGGGGAGTTGGGTTACATTGGCCAGTCGTCCAAGCTTTTAGATAAGGCGCCTGAGGGGGCGGCAATTGATTCGGCAAGCATGCCGACCGGCGAGCAAGCTTTGGAGTTTGTCAAAGCCACCGGAATTGATCTATTGGCGCCGGCGGTTGGCAATATCCACGGCATGTTTAAGAACGCTCCCAATCCCAATCTTAACATCAGTCGGATAAGTGAAATAAAAGAGGCAGTCGGCATTCCTCTGGTTTTGCACGGCGGATCCGGTATTAGGGATGACGATTTCAAAAAAGCGATTCAAGCGGGCATTTCGGTGGTTCATATCAGCACTGAGATGCGCCTGGCTTGGCGCAAAAGTCTGGCGGAAAAACTTTCCGGCAACCCAGAAGAATTGGCGCCGTACCGGATAGGGCAGCCTGTAGTTTCGGCTGTTAAACAAGTGGTAACGAACCGATTGTCGGTTTTTGGCTGGTAATTTAAGCTAATTAATATGGAAACCAATCAAGTTAATAGGGCAATTTTGGAAATCAGAGCTGGAACGGGCGGCGAAGAAGCTTCTTT
>CAYVGF010000044.1:0-4144 GCA_964451115.1 uncultured Candidatus Saccharibacteria bacterium | reverse complement strand
ACTCGCTTTGCTCGTTGCGCTTTAAAAACCCTCGGTTTTTAACCCTTTTCCAACACGGAGGGGAGTTTTCCCTCCGACCCACCCCTTGGTTCGAATCCTTATCCAGAATTTGACTCCCGGGTTTTATTTGTCATTTGATATTTGTCATTTGACATTTATCTCTGTGCTCCCATGGGGATTCGAACCCCAGTTTCTGCCGTGAGAGGGCAGCGTCCTAGACCGGGCTAGACGATGGGAGCCTGCCGCTGTTTTAGGATATTTTCCCTTAAAAACTTTGAAATGTCAAAATAACCTGGCTAAAAATCAATATTTTTTAACCGTTTTATCGGCCGGCAATTGGTTTTTTTAATGATTTGGTTTATTATTGTTAACTGATAAGGATTTTTATGAGCGACCAAGAGTTATTAAATTTACTGCGGCAGAAAAGGGCCGAAATTGCCCGTCGGGAAGGAAAGGAGCTGTTTATGGTGTTTTCCAACGCCACTCTGGAACTTACCGTTCAGGCCCGTCCCCAGACAAAGGAGGATTTGGTTAAAATAAAAGGCTGGGGCCCGAAAAAGATTGAAAAGTACGGCAATGAAATCTTAGATTTGATTAAAAACGGCGGCGAGGCCGGCTCTAGCCAGTTTTCATTGCCAAACCAGAACGACGTCTTAGCTAATAGTATTTTTTCGGTTAAATCATTTCTTGATCTGATTAACGAACAACTTTCTTACCTAGGCGTGGTAAAAATAAAAGGGGAAGTTTTCCAAGTCAATCCTCACGCCAAAGGCTATTGTTTCTTTTCAATTAAGGATCCTTTAACCCAGGAGCATACGGTAGATTGCTTTATCGGCAACTGGAAGTTTAGGGAGTACAGCCATTTAATTGAAAAGGGCATGGAGGTCATTATTGAAGCCGTTCCCAGCGTTTACAAAAACGGCCGGTTTAGCCTGGTTATTCATCGGGTTTTGCCCTATGGCGAAGGGGCGATAAAAAAGGCGTTTGAAGCCCTAAAGAAAAAACTGGCGGCCAAGGGATACTTTGATCCCGCCAATAAAAAGCCGGTTCCGGCTTTAATAAGAAGTATTGGGCTGATAACTTCCGAGAGCGGCCAGGCGCTTCACGATTTTTTGAATAATGTGGGCAGTTTCGGCTTTAAGATCAGCCTTTTGCCGGTAATGGTGGAAGGGGATTACGCCGAAAGCTCTATTGTTTCCGCTATTCGCTGGTTTAACCGCAACCGGCCCGATTTGGATGTTTTAGTCGTCATCAGGGGCGGCGGCAGTTTGGAAAACCTCAATGTTTTCAATTCGGAAAAGATTGCTGATGCTATTTTTCTGTCGCGCTTGCCAATTATTACCGGCATCGGCCACGACAAGGACCAAACGATAGCTGATTTTGTCGCAGATCGGTCATTTTCCACTCCTACCGCCGTGGCCAATTTTATCCGTCTGAGCCGGGAGATTTTGCTGAGGCGGCACCTGGAGCTGGCGGCCAGTTTAGAGCTGGAGGCTAACCGGATACTGGAGCTTAATTCCAATCGGTTTAACAGCCTGAAAGATGAATTAATCGCCGGTTTTAGTTTGATGCTGGACCGGCAAAGGAACGACCTCAAGAGAATGGGCGAAATTATAAGCGCCGCCTTAAGCCGAACTTTCATCAAATTCCAGCTTATTGAACGCAGCTTCAGCCAAGCCGGCTTTAACTTGAAATTAGCAATCGCTTCTTATTTTTTCCAGTTGAACCAGCATTCCCAGAAAATTGTCGGGCTCTACCGCCGGCTGTTGGATGAATTTAAGGCAAAAATCAGCAGTTATGAATCGGAACTGCGTTTGCTAAACCCCGAGTTTATTTTGCAAAAAGGATACAGTATCGCTTATACTAAAGAAGGCCGCATTATTAAAGATGCCGGCCAGCTGAACGTAGGTTCGGAAATCAAAGTCAAATTTTCTAAAGGTCAAGCCACTTCAACTGTTAAAAAAATAAAATTTGATGAGCGCTAATAAAAAAAGGGGAAACCTGAAAGAAACCCTTGCCCGACTGGAGCAAATTATTCAAGAGCTTAACGACAAAGACTTGGATGTGGAATCAGGTTTGGCAAAATTCAAGGAAGGAGCAGAGCTAATCAAGCTTTCCCACTCTAAATTCAAACAGGCAGAAAACGAGTTCCAAAAAATTAAAGCGGAACTGGAAAAAATCGGAGACTTGGAAACGGCTGGTGAAGAGCTTTCCAAAGCTGCCCGGCCTGAGCCGAAAAATAAAACTGGCAGCGATGCTGAAGAGCTGCCGTTTTAAGGTATGAAGAGATTTAAAATTAAGGTTAAAAAAATATATCAGCCGTTGGTTTTGTTAAACCTCAGCGCCGGCGCAGTTTTTTTAATTGGCGCGGCGGCAGTTTTGGCAAATTATCCCCAGTTGTCTGATTCCATTATTCTTCACTTTCAAGGCGGCCGGGGAGTTGACGTTACGGGGCCAAAATTTAATTTGCTGCTGATTTCCGGCTTTAGCCTAGCGCTGGCCGCTGTCAACGCTTGGCTGTCCTTTTTGCTTATTCGCCGGTCAAAAGTTTTAAGCTACCTTTTGAGCGCCGCCGCTTTACTGGCGGGAGTATTTTTTTTGATTTATATTTTTCAGATTTTATCCTTAAATTAAGCCTATGGAGCTAATTTTAATCGTTATTATCGGAGGTTTGATTGGGTTGGCTGTCTTTTTGGCGCTGAAAAAGAAGCCTTCTTCCCAGCCTGATTCGCTGGCTTTAATCCAGAACCAGATCAACGAACTGCGGCAGGCTCTGGATGCCAAACTGCGCGAAGTTCAGAAGATTAATGTTGGCATGACTGAGAAGCTGACCAGATTAGACGAAACCAACAAGAGGGTTTTTGATTTCGCCAAACAGCTTCAGAGCCTTCAGGACGTTTTGCAAAATCCAAAGCATCGGGGAGTGCTGGGCGAATATTTTTTGGAAGTAGCGCTCCAAAATGTTTTAGCGCCGGGCAGCTACGAGCTTCAGTATGCTTTTTCCGACGGCACCAAAGTTGACGCCGTGATTAAAGTGAAGGACAAAATTATTCCGGTTGATTCCAAATTTAGCCTGGAAAATTACAACAAGCACATTAACGCCCGCGACAAGCAGGAAAAGGACCGTTTTGCCAAGCTTCTGCGCCAAGATTTAAAAACCAGAATTGATGAAACCAGCAAATACATCAAGCCCGCCGAAGGGACGGTTGAATTCGCCTTTATGTTTATCCCTTCGGAAAGTTTGTATTACGATCTTCTGGTTAACAATGTCGGAATGGCAGCCGACCGGAATTTAATCAATTACGCTGTCTCTGACCGGAAAGTCATCATAGTTTCGCCAGCCACGTTTATGGCTTACCTGCAAACGGTTCTGCAGGGCTTGAAAATGATGCAGATAGAAGAATCGGCCCAAGAGATTCAAAAAGCGGTCACCAATTTAAGCCGGCACCTCCTTAGCTTTGACAGTTACATGAAAAAGCTTGGCAGCGGCTTAAAAACGGCAGCCAAGAGTTATGGACGGGCTTACAAGGAGTTTGCTAAGATTGACAAGGATGTTTTTAAAATTAGCGGTGAGAAAATGGATATTGTGGCCCAAGAAATAGAAAGCATGGAATTTGATGAGGAAGAATAACCCATTGCCAGATTTTAATAAGAATAATTTACTTGAAGAAATTTTTACCTTTTACCGTTTCTTAGGCGTTACGCCGACGGTTTTGGAAATTAAGCGCTCTCTGCCGGCTGGCGTCGGCTTCAGTAAATCTGATTGGCAGATTATTGTTAAGCGCTTAAGGCAGGCCCCTCCTTTAGACGGGAAAAGAATTGGCTTAATTCACCGAAAATTAAAAAAGTTAAAAGGCAGATTGTTCTTATTCCGTTTTTTGCCCTTTATTGATTTTGCCTTACTTTCCGGCTCTCTAAGCCTAGGCAACGCAAACAAAAATTCCGACTTTGATATTATTTTAGGCTGCCGAACAGGAAGGGTTTTTACGGTCCGCTTTCTGGCTGTGGGCTTATTTTATCTTTTAGGGCAAGCCAGGCTAAAGCATTACTCTAAACAAGAATCCAAAGACCGGTTTTGTTTTAACCATTTTGTAACCCCCCGTTCGTACCAGCTTTCCGTTCCGCGGGGGTATTACTCGGTTCA
>CAYVGF010000043.1:0-4392 GCA_964451115.1 uncultured Candidatus Saccharibacteria bacterium | reverse complement strand
GATAAAGTGATAAGTATAAGTATTAATATTATAATCTTATAAAGAAAACAGCCTAATTAATGAGTAAATTAATTAATCATCTTGTTGAAGATTTAGAAATTGAGTACGAGCGCCATGCTCGAGTTTTTTGGATTATCTTTTTTGTAGTTGCGTTATTGTTCATCATTATCCAGTCCTACATTGCGTTGCCGAGAAATGTAAATTTGTTGCTTGTTGATTCTTTCGTTCCAATAATTTTAGCAGGTTCGGCGATTTTTATTTTTCTTAAACCCAAAAATAAGAACCTTCTCATAGTGGGCGTCTTGTATTTAATTTTAACTTTGTTAACTTACTTATTTGATTTTAACGCAATCTCGAAACCCTACGGAACATTTTTCTTCCTTTATGGAATGTGGCTGGTTGTTGATTGGTATAACTACAAAAAATACAAAAGAAGCATATTTTCAGAAATGATAAAAGGCAATTATTATTTAGCGTTCGGCGTATTTTTATCAACATTCATATTCGGATTAATTACCGAATTGGTAAATTTACCTTTTATGATTTGGTACTATAGCATTCCACTACCTTCTTTAAACAGCTTCGGTATTCCGGCATTAATTTCCGCTTTTGGCTGGACGCCGTGGACTTTATCAATTCTTGCCATATTTTATCCGTTTACATTTAAGAAGCCAAAAAAATTTCTTAGCTAGACTTAACTTTGACGACAATTATTTAGGGGGTTATTAGAATCAGGCGAGAGGAAAAAGAATTGTAAAGTTGCGCGGCAATGTGCTAGGCAAAGAATATCACGCATGAAGCGTACTGATTTGCAGAATTTGGCGGCAACAGGGGTACAAATTACAAATTCAGTTCATTGAAAGACGCGCCAAAAGCTTCTCCTTGATTTTTTCAAGACAAAGTATTTAAATTAGGCTTAAATGCGGTCATTAATCAATATTTTTCAACATGTTAAAAAACAAAAAATCAATTTATTTAATTATTTTTTCATTAATTGCTTTAGTTGGGCTGATTTTTTTATTTTCCGGCAAAAATAATTCCGAAACACAGCCCGGCGCCGAAAGAAGCCAGTTAGGCTTATTGTCCGAAGAAAGAATCTCTTTTGAAAGCGCCGTTGGGAAGCCGGCGCCGGATTTCAATTTAGAAAGCATTGACGGCGGAACGGTTAAGTTAAGCGATTACAAAGGAAAAAACGTTGTTCTCTTTTTTAACGAGGGCAGCATGTGTTATCCGGCGTGCTGGGACCAGATCAAACAGTTTGCCGAAGACAGCCGGTTCAACTCTGATGACGTGGCGGTGTTTTCAATAGTGATAGACCCTAAAAGCACTTGGCAGAAAATAGTCAGAAAAACGCCGGGCTTTGCCAACGCTAAAATTTTGTTTGACCCCACCAAGGCCGTTTCTTTCGCCTACGACATTATGGCTCTTCCGTCATCAATGCACCCAAACAGAAATCCCGGCCACACCTATTTTATAATTGATAAAGAGGGGATTATTCGGTATGCCTTTGACGATCCTAATATGGCCGTGAGAAATGATTTGTTAAGCGCCGAGCTTTCTAAACTCAATTTAAACTAACCGCATGGAAGTTCTGATTGGAGCGTCGCTGGTTGTTGCTTTTATTGCGGGAATAGCCGCCCTTTTTGCGCCTTGCTGCATTACCGTTTTACTGCCTTCGTATCTTGGTTCCGTTTTTCGCCAGAAAAGAACTGTTGTCTTGATGACGCTGGTTTTTTTCTTCGGTTTATTGGCGGTATTTTTGCCGCTTGGGCTGGGAATCGCCGGCCTTGGCCAGCTGCTTAGCGAGTACCACAGCGCCGTTTTTGTGGCCGGCGCCGTTTTTCTTCTGCTCTTAGGCTTGTCAATATTGGCCGGCTTCCATTTTTCGCTTCCTTTCTCCACCAAGCGCAACCCGCAGGTTAAGGGCGCCGCTTCGGTATTTAGTTTGGGCGTTTTTTCCGGTTTGGCTACTCTCTGCTGCGCGCCGGTTTTGGCTGGGGTAATTGCCTTATCGGCGCTGCCCGGCTCAATATTTTGGGGCGGTATATACACCCTGGCCTATGTTTCCGGCATGGTGGCTCCTCTTTTAGTCATTGCCTTTTTTCTGGACAAAACGGATGTTATGGGAAAACTGACCGCCTTAAAAAAACAAATTTCCTATTCGCTAGCAGGGAAAAAAGTGCGCCTCACCATTGCCGAGGCGGTTTCCGGCACAACCTTCTTTTTAATGGGCGTTTTGATACTTTACCTTGCAAAAACTGGCCGGCTGGCTATGAGTGATGGAGGATACCAAACTACCATCAATATTTATTTAGCGAAGCTAACTGATTTTATCAACCGGTTTTTGGGTGAGATTCCGCTTTTCATTGCGATTGTTGTTATTGTCGCTGTTTCTGCCCTGGTAATCAGAGCGGCGCTTAAGGCTAAAAAGAAGAAAGAGGATAATTAATCTGCTGATTATGAATAAAAAAATCGTTTGGCTCTTTTTTTAGTTTTTTGCCGGATTTTTAGGGAGCTTGACTTGTCTGATAAAGGGTGGCTATTGTTAAATTAGCAAATAAAAAAGGAGAAAAAGATGGCCAACGATATTTTAGTACCTCTTATCGCCGAAGGATTGACGGTTGATTGCGGCAAGAATGACGGGTATCCGTTTTTATATGTTGATCCGGATTTTTTGGATTTCAACCAACCGGAAAAATCGGCTGAAACAGTTGAGGTTGCAGTTTATGAAATGCAGAGGACCGCAACTTTTGAAGAGATTTTTAAATCGGTAAGCCCCGATTTAAACAAGCTTTGCTTGACTCGGGCGCAAATTGTAACGTTTCTCCAAAAATATGGAGATAAATTTAAAGAGCCGGGGAAGGTTTTTATGTTTTTGTTGAAATCCGGAAAAGAATTTAAAGTTATTGTAGCGGCTCCCAACATCACTGGCTTGTTTGATTTGCTGGTTTGGGGGATTGAGGTTCCTTCTGCTGTTTCCGGCGACCACCGCCACCGGGTTGTTGTCCGGGTTTCTTAACAAAAATGGCCCCGATCTGTTTCGGGGCTTTTGTGATGTAGTTAGAATTAAAATAAAAAAAGCGATGGCCTTGCCACCGCTTTAATGTTTGCAATAAACTTCTTTAAAGAAAGAGTCCAGTTTTTTTCTGGAACGGGGATAGATTTTTTCCGCCGCGTAGGCGTAATCTATGTATTTTTTCTCCAATTTTTCCATAAACAATACCGTTTCTTTAAGCTTTTCCAGGTCGTTAAGCAAGTGAGCCTCGGCCATGACCTTTTTCAGCCCTTGCCTTATTTTTCGGGTGTATTTTTCAATTTCTTTTTTAGGCAGTTGGATGCTGTTGGCATTGCCTAGAAAATCATTGAACTTCCCGGTTAATCTAATCAACTTTGTTCTTAACTCTACATACTCCCTTCGCTTTTCCATCACTTTGACTGGAGGCAATCCTGATTTTTCTAAAATTTCATCAAGGGATACGGCTTTAACTTGAACCACCTTTTCAACTCCGGTTAGTTCTTTTATTTTTTGAGTGGAGAATGGATTTTCCAATCTTTTAGCTTCTATTTCTACTTCCTTGTGGATGCGTTTGAGGCGTTTGTATTTTTCCACTTCCTTGTAGTAAGGAATTGCTTCCTCCAAGGCTTGGCGCAAACTAATTTTTATGCTTTGCAAAGTTTCCTTAACGTTTCCCATCTTTTCTCCTTTTATTGTTGTTAAGTTGCTGGGTTTAGGCATATTAACCAACATAAATTACCCCGTCAAGCTGGGAGAAGGGAAACGATTGGCATTTTTCAATATTAAGAGATTGTTGATTTAAACCGGAAAAATTTGGATAATAGTGAAATGAGTGCTAAAAGCGTTATCCTAATCTCTATCCTTCTAGTCAGCTTGATTATACTTGTTTTGGTCATTGCTTACGGCAAGCAGGTGGCGTCCATTTTCCGCCCTTATAAATTCTCCGAAACGGAAAGATTTGAAAAAATTGAGACAGCCAAAGTTTCCACTGTTACAATCAACGGCGCCAAAATTGAAGTTGAACTGGCTGACACGTCCGCTAAGAGGATGAAAGGTCTTTCAGGCAGGCAATCATTGGCGCCGGATAAAGGGTTATTGTTCCTTTTTAACCGGCCGGGGATCTATTCCTTCTGGATGAAAGATATGAATTTCCCTATTGATATTATCTGGATTGGTCCGGATTATCGGATAGTTGACATTACTTATAATTTAACGCCTGACACCTTCCCGAAATCGTTTAGGCCGCAAATGCCGGCTAAGTTCGTGCTGGAAGTTAACGCCGGTTTTGCCCGCGAGCGCGGCATTAAAATTGGAGATAAAATTGAATTGTTAAGATAATTGACTGACACCATGGCCGAACAAATCCCCAACCCGGA
>CAYVGF010000042.1:0-4724 GCA_964451115.1 uncultured Candidatus Saccharibacteria bacterium | reverse complement strand
TTATGAAATTGATAAAAATTTTGGCCAAACCTGGAGCGAAAAAAGTTAAAGTTGAAAAACAAAACGATTTTTGGATTGTCTGCTTGAAATCTAAACCTAAGCAGGGTTTAGCTAACGCGGAACTGATTAAGGTTTTAGCCGAGCATTTTAATTTGCCCCAATCTTGCGTTAGGATTAAGTCAGGCTTTAAGAGCAAGATAAAAACCGTTGTTTTGGACGATGACTAAATTTATTAAAAACCGCAAACTTTTCTTTCTTGGCTTGTTTTTATTTTTTGCCAGCGGCTGGCTGTTTACTCAGATTGTCCCTTTTTCCAGCCAAGGAAACAAAGCTGAGATTTTTGTTGTTGCCAAATCAAGTAATTTTGCCAGCATTGCCGATTCTTTAAAAAATAAAGGCTTTATTAAGAATAAATTTATCTTTGATATTTTCTGGTTTTTAACCAAAAAGCCGCAAGTCCAGCCGGGCGGTTATATGCTGTCTTCCAATATGAGCATTTTCACTATTATTGATATTCTAGCCGGCCGTCCAAAATTGGTTTGGGTTCCGATTGAAGAAGGGTTAAGGAAGGAACAAATAGCGGAAATTTTAGCCAACCGACTTAATTGGAACCAAAAACAAAAACAATCTTGGCTAGACGCGACTGAGTTGGATCCGGACTATCGGGAGGGCGTTTACTTTCCTGATACCTACCTTATCCCCGCTGATGAACCGCCGGAAAAGGTAGTTAAGCGGCTAAAATCAAGGTTTGAAAATAAAATCAAGTCTTACCAAAAGTCCTTGACTGACAAAAATATAAAATGGACAACTGCTTTAAAAATTGCTTCATTGATCCAGCGAGAATCAGCTGATAAAACCGACATGCCTCTTGTTTCGGCAATAATCTGGAACAGGTTGGATAAAGGCATGAGATTGGAAATTGACGCTACTGTCCAGTACGCGCGCGACTCTCTAAAGCCTGATTATGTCCGCCAAAAAGGCTGGTGGACCCCGATTAAGGTAAAAGACAAAAAGCTTGATTCGTTATTTAACACCTATTTATATAAAGGTTTGCCGCCGACTCCCATTGCCAACCCCGGTTTGGCGGCAATTAAGGCTGCTATTTTCCCCGCCCGTTCTGACTGCTTGTTTTACCTCCATGACAAAAATGGTATAATCCACTGTAGCCAAACTTATAAGGAACATTTGCGGAACATAGAGGATTATTTAAAGTAGATTTTAAAAAATGATTTCTTTGGATGATTTCAAAAACGTCGATATTAGGGTAGGAACGGTAGTTTCGGCTGAAAAAATGCCGGCTTCAGAGAAGATGGTTAAGTTAATTATTGATTTCGGCGATTTGGGAGAACGTCAAATTTTAGCCGGCATCGGCCGCCAGTACCAGCCGGCAGAACTGTTAAACCGCCAATTGATAGCAGTAATTAATCTGGCACCCAGAGTAATTATGGGGCTAAAGAGCGAAGGAATGGTTTTGGCGGCTAAAGATGGAGATAAATTAGTGATTTTTGAGCCGTCGGCACCGGTCAGTAACGGCGTCCAGGCGGCTTAATCTTTGCTTATGACAATAGAAATAAAGCCCTTTAATATTAAAATTACTCCCGCTTTGAAAGAGTATGTCAATAAGAAATTTTTTCCGCTGGGCAGATATTTGAAAAAATTTGAATCAAAAGGGGACCGGCCGTTAATCTTGGAAATAAAAAGGTCAACCTTTCACCATCGGAAAGGCGATGTTTATGAAATCAAGTCTACCCTAAGGTTGAAATCAAAGCGAAGCTTAACCGCTACCACTTATGGTTCTAATGTCCGGCGGGCGCTTGACGAGAACAAGAAAGGGTTAAAACTTTCGCTGTTGGAATACAAAGACAAACTTCAGAGCAGATTCCGAGTTTGACAATTTAATTGTAATCTGGTAGGGTAAACGTGTTTAGACTGAAATACAAAAAGGTCGGTTTTAGATAAAGAGAAAGAAAGTTTTATGGCTAATCCAGCTGATCAAGAGTTTCTTGAATTGCTTGTTAAGTCAATCGTTGATCACCCGGAAGATGTGAAGGTTGATCGGAAGATTGACGAAAGGGGAGTGCTGTTGTCGCTCCATGTTAATCCCCAAGATATGGGCAAAATCGTCGGTCGCCAGGGCTCAACCGCCAAAGCGATCCGCACTTTGCTGAGAATCGTAGGGATTAAAAATGACGCTCGGGTCAATTTAAGAATAGAAGAACCCGAAAATGCTTCTAGCGAAAGCGAAAGCGAATAATTAAGAGCAATTTTTGGAAAGTTAATCCCTCGCTAACAGCGGGGGATTGCTTTTGCTGCTTAAACCAAGTTATATTTTTAACATGATTAAGTTTGATATTTTAACAATTTTTCCAGAAATGTTCAGTTGCTATTTTCAGGCGTCAATGATGGAAAAGGCGCAAGCCAAGGGCCTGGTAAGGATTAACGTTCGCAATTTAAGGGATTACGCTTCAGATAAGCATAAAGTTACCGACGACATCGCTTACGGCGGAATTTCAGGTATGGTAATGAAAGTGGAGCCGATTTACCACGCTGTTTCCAAAATCAAAGACCAGAATCCCAAAGAGAAGGTTCGGGTTATTTTGACTTCGCCCCGCGGTTCGGTTTTTAACCAAAAAACCGCCCGCCGGTTGGCCGAATATGACCGATTGATTTTTATTGCCGGCCACTACAAGGGCGTAGACCAAAGGGTGGCTGATTACATTGCTGACGAGGAAATTTCTTTGGGCGAATTTGTTATTACCGGCGGCGAACTGCCGGTGATGGTGATGGTAGACGCTATTAGCCGAATGGTGCCTGGCGTTATCGGCAATAAAAAATCAAAGGAAGGGGAATCTTTTTCGGAAAATGTTGTATTTGAGCATCCGGTTTATACCCGGCCGGCCAGTTTTGAACCGGAGCCGGGCAAAGTTTGGCAAGTACCGGAGGTTCTCGTTTCTGGCAACCATAAGGAGATTGAAAAATGGCGCCAAGCAAACAGGTTTTATCGGGAAAATTTGACTTAGCGCGTTTTTTTTGCTTCAATTATGACTATATGAACCAGCTTGTTGTTGAGAACGACAATCAAATTTCGGCAGATTTAATCAGCCAGATGATCCAAGCCGGCGTTTTGATTGGCCATCAAAAATCTAAAACTAACCCCAAATTAAAGAGGATTGTTGCTTTTCGCCGCCAAAATTTTAATTTTTTAGATGCGGTTTTTGTTTACAATAGCTTAACGAAAGCGGCTAAATTTTTGGCGCCTCTGATTAAAACTTCCGGTAAGGTTTTATTAGTTGGCACCACTCCGCCAGCCAAAGAATCGGTTAAGAAGCTGGCAGCGGAGTTTGATCAGCCCTATATTATCAACCGCTGGCTAGGCGGAACTTTAACTAATTTTGGAACTATCCGGAAAAGCGTTAATTTTTATGTTGACTTAAAAGCGAAAAAAGAAGAAGGGGGGCTGGAAAAGTATACTAAAAAAGAAAGGTTGATGTTAAGCCGCCTTTTGAGTAAAATGGCTAAGAAATTTGATGGGCTGGTTAAGATGGAGCAATTGCCAGAGGCGGTAATAATAGTGGATATCCAAAATCATTTGGCAGCAGTGAAGGAGGCTAATCATTTAGGAATTCCGATTGTGGGCGTTTTAGACGACAACGACAGCGTCAATTTAGTCCAGTATCCAATTTTTGCCAATGATCGGTCGGCAACAAGCATTGAGTGGATTTTCGACCAATTAAAATCAAAAATCAATGAAAGTTAAAAAAGAAGATATTCAAAAGTTAAGAATGATGACTAACGCCGGCATGATGGATTGCAAGCGGGCCTTGGAAGAAGCTGGCGGCGACATTGATAAAGCTCGGGAAATTATTAAGGAAAAAGGGCTTATCATTGCTGAAAAAAAAGCTAGCCGGAAAACCGGCGCCGGCTTGCTGGAAACTTATATCCACAATAATCGGGTGGGAGTTTTGCTGGAGTTAAGATGCGAAACTGATTTTGTAGCCCGATCGGATATGTTTAAGAACTTAGCTCATGATTTAGCAATGCAGATTGCGGCAATGGAACCGGAAGGAGTTGATGAGTTATTGGAACAGCCTTCCATCAAAGATCCGGCAGTAACTGTCAATGATATCATCACCCAGGTTATTGCCCAAATGGGTGAAAATATTAAGGTTGAAAGATTTTGCCGGTATGAGCTCTAAATTCATATTAGATTTGATAATCTTTTCGTCCTTGGCGGGCTTTCTCTATGTTACGGCTCGGGTTCTGCCGCGGATTAACCAAGTGGAAAATGATGACAGCTTAAAGACTTCTAAGCTGGTTAATTACATTGAAAAAGCTGATGAAAAATTAAAGGTAACAGCTGAAAAAACTTTTCGGAAGTTGAGAGTATCCATTCTCAAGATTGACAATTACCTAACCCAGAGAATTAACGGCTTTAAAAAAGAAGGCGGCAAGTTAAATGACACTAACGGCAGGTTTTTGGCGGGCAGTGAAAGCCAAGCGCAGGACGAGGAAAAGAAACCAGAGGCTGAGGAAGAAAGCAAAAACGTTTTGTAAACGGCAAGAGACAGCGATAGGTGGGCAATTTTGTTTTGTAAAGATTTCTGCCTTGTATTGGAGCCGTTTTTTATTTATATTTGATAGAGCCAGCCCAAAAAGGAAATTAAAAGAAAGAATTTTAAAAGACAGCATATTTTATTGGGCGCGTCGCATAGCGGCAATTGCAC
>CAYVGF010000041.1:0-4791 GCA_964451115.1 uncultured Candidatus Saccharibacteria bacterium | reverse complement strand
AAAGGATAGTATAATGACCGATCGGTCATTATACTATCCTCAGTGCGCTTTAAGCTGAAGCTGTCTTTAGAAGAAGCGGCTGTTTTTAGAATTTTAAAATTGCAGTTGTCTTTAGAATCTTAAAATTGTAGCTGTCTTTAGAATCTTAAAATTGCAGCTATCTTTCTAATTCTAAAATCGCAACTGTCTTTAGGGTTCTAAAACTGCAGCCATCTTTAAGGTTTTAAACTTTGAGAGTTTGAAAGCGAGCGGTGAATCTTCGCTTACAATCAAAAATCTTAACTTGGAACTGAATTTAGTTTATTTTGCCCAACTGGCAAGAACGCAATTTAACGGTTGAAATCAGCGTTTTTTAGGGTATTATAGGTATTATTACCTCTTATCATCCAGTATGTTTAATAAATTATCTAAATTTTCCTTACCAGAGCTAGAAGAAAGAGTTCTTGGCTTCTGGCGGGAAAACCAGGTCTTTAAAACGGTTGAAGAAAGGTTCAGCCGAAAAAAAGGGGGTAAATCTTTTGTTTTTTACGAAGGTCCGCCCACCGCTAACGGCAAGCCCGGAATTCACCACATTCTGTCTCGCTCGTTCAAGGACATTGTTTTGCGCTACAAAACCATGCGGGGCTTCAGAGTATTTCGGCGCGGCGGCTGGGATACTCACGGTTTGCCGGTGGAGCTTGAGATTGAGAAAAAACTTGGCTTAAAAAACAAAAAAGACATTGAAAAATACGGCATTGCCGAGTTTAACGCGCGCTCAAAGGAATCCGTTTGGGCCTACAAGGACGAATGGGAGCGGCTGACAGAAAGAATCGGCTTTTGGCTGAACATGGATCACCCTTATGTCACCTATGACAACTCCTACATTGAAACGATCTGGTGGATCCTAGCTTGGGCCCGCCGCAAGAAGCTTCTTTACCAATCCTACAAAGTGGTGCCGTGGTGCCCCCGCTGCGGAACGGCTTTGTCTTCCCACGAGCTGGCGCAGGGTTACAAATCGGTAACCGAAAAATCAGTTTTTGTAAAATTTAAACTGGCGCCGGGCTCAGCTCTTAAAAACAAGCCTCTAAAGGGCAATGTTTACATTTTATCCTGGACCACAACCCCCTGGACCTTGCCGGGCAATGTGGCTTTGGCAGTCGGCAGAGACATCAAATATGTTTTAGCTAAAGGCCCCAACTCAAAGGACTTATTGATTTTAGCTGAAAGCTTGGCGGAAAAGGTTTTAGGCGAAAAGTTTGAAGCGATTGAGTCCTTTAAAGGCGAAGATTTAGTCGGCTTGCGCTATACCCCTCTTTTTCCCAACCGGAAGACCCAAAGAAACCGAGCGGCTTATAAAGTTTATCCGGCTGATTTTGTGACCACCGAAGAAGGAACCGGTATTGTCCACACAGCCGTTATGTACGGCGAAGACGATTACAAATTAGGCTTGGAGGCGGGCTTGCCCCAAAAACACGTTGTCGGCGAGGACGGAAAGTTTAACTCCGAGATACTGGATCTGGAAGGCCTTAGTGTCAAATCCCAAGAAGCGGAGGATAAAATCATTGAGCACCTCAGCCGCCGCGGATACCTTTATAAAGAAGAGGACTACACCCACGATTATCCGTTCTGCTGGCGGTGTTCTACTCCGATTATTTATTATGCCCGCCATTCCTGGTTTTTGGCGATGTCCCAGTTAAAGCAAAAGCTGATAAAGGAAAATAAAAAGATAAACTGGCTGCCGCCTCATATTAAAACCGGCCGGTTCGGCGAGTGGTTAAAAAACGTTAAAGACTGGGCAATCTCGCGGGAGAGGTACTGGGGAACGCCTCTGCCAATCTGGCAGTGCCGCGCCTGCGGCGAAACAAAGGTTATCAGCGGTTACCAGGAATTAAGCGACGAGCTTGGCGCTTCCCAAAACCGGTATTTGGTCATGCGGCACGGGGAGTCAGAAAGCAACGTTAAGCACATCATCAACTCCACTCCCGCTAACCGCGATCTGTTTCCTTTGACTGTTAAGGGCCGGCTGCAGGCGGAAGAAGCGGCAACTAAATTGAAAAAGGAGAAAATTGACCTGATTATCGCCTCTGATTTCAAGCGGACCGCCGAAACCGCCCAGATTGTCGGCCGCAAATTGGGCGTCACGCCGATTTTTGACCCCCGATTGAGGGAAATAAACACCGGTGTTTTTGAAGGGCAGTCGCCGAAGGATTATTCCCAGTTTTTCAGCGGCCACCACGAAAAATTCTTCAAAAAGCCGCCGGGCGGAGAAAGTTTGCGCGATGTCGCCAAGCGCGTTTGGAGCCTGGTCAACGATTTAGAAAAAAAGCACAAAGGCAAGACAATCCTGTTTGTGGGGCACGAATACATTGTTTGGATGGCCTACACGGTAATGAAGGGTTTGAGCGAAGGGGATGCGGTAGGCGAAAAACTGAAGCGGGGAGATGATTTTGTAACCACCGGCGAAGTGTTGGAGATTCCTTTGCTGGTCCTGCCCAGAAATGAGAACGGATTTTTTGACCCCCACAAGCCGTTTATTGACAAAGTAAAAATCAAATGCCGATGCGGCGCGGCAATGAAAAGGGTGCCAGAAGTGCTGGATGTTTGGTTTGATTCCGGCGCCATGCCTTTTGCCCAGAACCATTTCCCGTTTGACCAAATGCCGGCTGCCAAGCCGGCCGTCACGCCGCTTACAATTACCAAGGCGGTCAAAAACATTCCATTTCCAGCCGACTATATTGTGGAAGGCGTAGACCAAACCAGGGGCTGGTTCTACACTCTTTTAGCCACCGCCGCTTTACTGGATCAGCCGACGCCCTACCGCAACGCCATCTCTTTAGGATTGGTTTTGGACAAAAAAGGCCAGAAGATGTCCAAGTCCCGCGGCAACGCCGTTGATCCTTGGTCTGTTATTGACGGCTACGGCGCTGACGCCGTCCGCTGGTTTTTCTATACCACTAATCCGCCGGGGGAGCCGAAGCTGTTTGATGAAAAAGATTTACTGAGCCTGACCCGAAACTTTTTCATGCTGATTTACAATTCATTCGTTTTTCTGGACACCTACACCGCCAATGTCAAAATAAAACTGCCGGCCGAAGGAAACATTGTTTCCTACAACCTTTTAGACCGGTGGCTGCTGACTTACCTTAACCAGACTGTTGACGGAGTTGCCGCCGACCTTGACCGTTATGATATCACCGCCGCCGCTCGGCGGATTGAGCGGTTTGCAACCGATTTGTCCCGCTGGTACATTCGGCGGTCCCGGGCCAGGTTCCAGCAGCCGGCAAACCGGCGGGATTACGAAAGTGCGGCGGCCACTTTGACTTTTGCTTTGCTGAATCTGAGCAAGATTATCGCGCCGTTTACCCCGTTTTTTGCCGAAGGCCTGTACCAGTCGCTGATCGGCAAAATAATCGGTGACAAAGAGCCGTCGGTCCACTTGAGTCTGTGGCCTCAGATTTCCGCCAAGCATAAAAACGACGATTTGCTGGCCGGCATGGACGAGATTAGGAGAATCTCAGCGCTGGCTTTGGCTGAAAGGGAGAAAGCGGGAGTGAAATTAAGGCAGCCCTTAAAAGCGCTCAAGCTTAAAACCGACCCGCTTAAGATTGAAGATGAGGATTTAAAGGCGGCTTTTTGGGAGATTCTAAAGGACGAGATTAACGTCAAAGAGATAATCTTTGATTCCAAACTTAAAACAGAAGCGGCGCTGGATACCCGGCTTAACCACCAACTAAAAGAAGAAGGCTGGCTGAGGGAGTTTGTTCGGGTGGTTCAGCGGATGAGGCAGGAAGGGGGTTTGGAGCCCAAAAACCGGATTAATATTTTTGTCCAAGCCGATTCGGAACTTGAGCGCGTAATAGACAAAAACCAGGAAGTAATTAAAAGCCGGCTGAACGCGGTTGAGATTGGCCACAAAAAACCCGCCAAATTTTTAGTGGAAAAAGAAACTAAAATTGACGAATTTAAGGCGGCAATCTTTGTTCAAAAAGTGGTTTAATCCAAGGGCCAATGAAAGTTCTAGGCGAAAATAAACGGGCTCGGTTTGACTACGCGATTCTTGAGACTTTCCAAGGGGGATTGAGCCTGACCGGCCACGAGGTCAAATCAATCAAATCGGGCCGGATTAACCTGTCCGGCAGCTACGCCGTCAAGAGAAACGGGGAGATTTTCATCATCGGCATGGACATTCCCTCTTTCCAGCCCAAGAACGCGCCGGCCGATTACAGCCAAGAGCGCAGCCGCAAGGTTTTGCTGACTAAAAAGGAGATTAGCTATCTTTTAGGCAAACTGGAGAGCGGGTTGACATTAATCCCTTTGCGGGTTTATCTTTCTAACAGGAACTTAATCAAGGTAGAGTTGGGACTGGCCAAATCAAAGAGAAAGAAAGACAAGCGCGAAGCCCTTAAAAGCAAGGCGATAGAAAAAGAAACACGGCAGTTCCTGGCTAAAAAAATAAGAGGGGATGACAGGCTTTGACGGAGCCGCTTGGCCTTGTTGATTTAAGCCGAGAGCGGTCCGACTCTCGTTAATCAACGGATCAAACAAACAACTGCCAAAAAACAAGCAGTTCCCGCGTTGGCATTTGCCTAAACGCGGCGCCGTTTAACCTGACGCTTGATAAGGTTAAATTGGTGTCATTTCATCAAGCTTAATAAGCCAATCCGCCTAAGTTGGCTTAGGATAAATTTTTAGGCTGGAGCCAAGTTATTTTTGCCGGTTTTCAACCTTGGCTTGAGATTTTAAACCCGGCTAAGCTTATAAACTCGGCAGGACCAATCCTCCGGACGTGGGTTCAACTCCCACCATCTCCAC
>CAYVGF010000040.1:0-4812 GCA_964451115.1 uncultured Candidatus Saccharibacteria bacterium | reverse complement strand
TTTTACTTTTTAAAATCCCCGTGATATATTCACTTCAGATTTTTAAAACCAATAAAAAGGAGGGTAAATCTTGAAGAAATCCGACATTAAAAGCTTAAAATTTAATGTCTTAGACGACGGCTTTATAAGGGTGGTGGATTTAATGGGCGATGACAGCGCTATCGTCCAAGCGGCAAGAGTCTCTTACGGCAAAGGTACTAAAAAAGTCAGCGACGACCGCGGGCTTATTAGGTACCTAATGCGCCACCGGCACACCACCCCCTTTGAAATGTGCGAAATTAAACTCCATGTGCGAGTGCCAATGGATGCTTGGCGGCAATGGATTAGGCACCGCACTGCCAATGTTAACGAGTACAGCACCCGATATTCAGTAGCAATTGATTCCGCCCTAAAAACTCCGCCTGATAAATGGCGCCTGCAGTCAAAAGGAAATAAGCAGGGGAGCGGTGATTTTTTAGATCCTGCCATTGGCCAGGAGCTGACTGAACAGGAAGCCGAACTTCATAGCCACGCCCGCGAAGTTTACGAAGGCCGGCTGGCCCGAGGCGTAGCCCGGGAACAAGCCCGGAAAGATCTGCCGCTTTCAACTTATACCGAGGCTTACTGGAAGATTGATTTGCATAATTTACTGCATTTCCTAAGCTTGAGAATGGCGCCTAATGCCCAATGGGAAATTCGGCAGTACGCTGAAATAATCGGCTATAAGATTGTCGCCCAGTGGGTGCCTTTAACCTGGGAAGCGTTTATGGATTATCGGCTAAATGCTCTGGCCTTATCGGGACCGGAAATTGAAATAATAAAATCTGCCAATATTATTTTAGCCGTAAATACAAAAGATAAAATAGAAAATCAAATTAAAAACAAAAGGGAAAAGAAAGAATTTTTTGAAAAGTTAAGCAAACTCGGAATAAGTTTTGCTAATGGCAGCACGGTTAAAAACGAATACACTGGATGCTGATAATAACACCAAGCTTCGCTCTATTGGGCGGAGCTTTTTTTATCAGCGCTGCCGCTACTGGAATTTACATCGGGTTTTTGCCAGGAAGCAAAATCACAATCAGGATACCGATCGCAACCATAAAAATACCTTCCTCTTTTAGTCCGCTTGCGGACCACTTTGCCTTCATTGCATTTGGGGCAAATCATGTCATTGCCTTCGCTGTCAGAAACATTATTTGCTCCGGGCAAAGGCTTGGTGTTGCGGCACTCCGGAAAACCCGTGCAGCCCAAAAATCGGCCAAATCGGCTGGTTTTTATTGCCATCGGCTTGCCGCAGAGCTCGCAGCTTATATCAGTAATTACATTTTCCTTGGTCTTTTCCTTTTTTACTTCCTGGTATTTTGTTTCCAAGTTTTCAGCAAACGGCTCGTAAAATTCTTTAATAACCGCCTGCCATTTTTTTCGGCCAGCGGCAATTTTATCAAGTTCGTCTTCAACTTTAGCGGTAAAATTAATGTCAACGATACTGGGAAAATGTTCAGTTAAAATCTCGCTTACTTTTTCGCCAATTTCCGTCGGCTCAAACCGCCTGTTTTCATCTTTTATAACATAGTTGCGGCTTTGTAAGACGCTGATAATCGGCGCGTAAGTTGACGGCCGGCCAATACCGTTTTCCTCTAAAGCTTTGATTAAAGAAGCTTCGTTATATCTAGGAGGCGGTTCAGTTTGGTGTTCAATGGCTTTAATTTCCTCCGGCTTTAATTCTGCGTTTTTTTTCAGATCAGGAAGAATATTGTCCTTAATCTGCTGAGGCCAAATTTTTAAAAAGCCGTCAAACTTTAAAATCAGGCCGTTAGCTCTCAATGAATAATTATTTTGGCCGCGGGCGGCAATTTCAAATGCAGTTTTTTCAAAAACAGCCGGCGGCAGCTGGGAAGCGATAAACCGACGCCAGATAAGTTCGTAAAGCTTTAACTCCGCCCCTTCTAACTTTTGGGATTTAATTTTTTCCAAATCAAGCGCCGGATCAGTCGGCCGAATAGCTTCGTGGGCTTCCTGGGCCAACTTTGACTTGTTGCGGTACAAATTTGGCTGGGGCAATGAATAATCGGAACCAAGATTTTCAGCAACCCAGCGGCCGGCAGAAGTTAACGATTCCTGGGAAAGGTTGAAAGAATCGGTCCGCATATAAGTAATAAATCCGCGCTCATAAAGATTCTGGGCAACTCTCATTGTTTGCTTGGCAGAAAACCTTAACCTTTTGCTTGCTTCTTGCTGAAGGGTGCTGGTAATGAAAGGGGGAAGGGGATAACGTTTAGTCTCTTTTTTGACAACGCTCGTTAAAATAAACTTGGCCGATTCCAGGTCGGACAGGATTTGCTTTGTTTCTTTCTCCGACAAAATGCCCGGCTTAGGAACCGGTTTGCCGCCTACAGCGCTAAGAAAAGCGGAAAAATCCCCAAAATCAGCCTCAATGGTCCAATATTTCTGAGGCTTGAAGCTTCTTCTTTCTTTTTCCCGGTCAACTACCAGCCTCAAGGCGACTGATTGGACCCGCCCAGCGGACAGCCGGTTAGCCACCTTTTTCCAAAGGAAAGGGGAGAGCTTATAACCTACCAGACGATCCAATATTCGCCGCGCTTGCTGGGCATCAACTAAATTTAAATCAATTTCCCGAGGGCTGGTTAAAGCGTTTTCAATGGCGGATTTGGTAATTTCATGAAAAACAATTCTTTTAAACGGGGGGTGGCTTTCAGGCGCGATCTGAGCAATGTGCCAAGCAATAGATTCGCCTTCCCGGTCTTCATCGGTGGCTAAAATCACTTCCGCCGATTTCTGAATTGCTTTTTTCAGTTCGTTAACCTTTTTTCTTACCCGGGTAGGGATAACATACTTGGGTTGGAAGTCGTTTTCCACATCAATGCCCAAACTGCCCCGAGGCAAATCTCGAACATGGCCGAAAGAAGCTTGGATTTTATATTTTTTTCCCAAAAATTTGCCAATTGTCTTGGCTTTTGTCGGCGATTCTACGATTATTAATTTTTGTTCAGTTTTAGCCATTGTTTAAAAAATAGGCACCGTCAATCTCTATAATCAAATCATCAAGCAGTAAAGAGCTTAAAGCGGCGATTACCGCAGCTCGGTCCCCAACTTGATTAATTAAATCATCAGCGCTGATGCCGGCATTAGTCTTAATGGAATCTAATACCTGTTTTTCCGATTCGTTTAAATCCGAATAATTATGGTTAAATTTCTCCTCCAGGTCAACCCAGCCTAGGTCTTCGCAAATATCCCGCCAATTAGTCGCTAATCTCGCCCCGTCCCTAATTAACTTGTGCGACCCCTCGTAATTGCTACTAAAAACGCTGCCGGGAACAACAAATACTTCTTTGCCCTGATCGGCCGCGTGATTAGCGGTAGACAAAGCGCCGGACTTTGCGGGAGCTTCCACAACCGCCACCGCGTCGGATAAAGCGCTGACAATTCTGTTTCGGGCCAAGAACTGGTGGGGTAAAACAGAAGTCCCGCCAGCATACTCGGAAACAATTCCGCCGCCCGTTTCAATTATTTTTTGGGCCAGTCGGCGGTTAGAAGAAGGATAAATATTGTCTAAACCGCCGGCTAGAACTGCGATTGTCCTGCCGCCGGCATCCAAACAGCCTTGGTGGGCAGCGCTGTCAATGCCAATCGCCAAACCGCTCACAATCACTATTCCTCGCTTAGCTAAGTCGTAAGCCAAACGATAAGCTATTTGGCAGCCTACTCTAGTCGCTTTTCTGGTGCCGACAACCGCTACCGCCTTTTCAGCTGACAAAAGGGAAATATTGCCCAAACAATAAAGGCCGGCTGGCGGACGGGGAATGTTGGCCAATCGCCGCGGAAAATTACCGTCCTTTTTATCAAGATAGCTTATTTCAAATTTCATAAGAATAAACTATAATAGTAAAGTAAATCGGCAATTGCTTGATTAATCTAGTATAACATATAAAAAAATGGATGATAAAGAATTTAAAAAAGCGCTCTTGATTCAGCTCGGAATATTAACAGCAGTTTTGGTTGCGGGCTTAATGATTGTTTTTTATTTCAAAAACAACATTAAGCAGACTGCCCAAGCAATTAAAAACACCCAGCAATTGATAAACACTAAAAGCAAGAACCTGGAAACATTGGCCTATCTAAGAAAAGATTATAATGACTTTGGCATGGCTTACCTTAACGTGCTTCACAACGTTTTACCCAAGCGGGATGAGTTGTTTGACGTTTCTCAGCAGCTTCAAGATTTGGCCCAAACTATAAAATTGGGGTTCGGCTTTTCTTTCGTCAACGAACAAGCGCCCAACCCGCCAAACCCGGGCTTTATCCAGTTCCGCCTTAATCTTAACGGCGACATTAACCAGGTCAGCACTTATTTGAAAAGGCTAACTCAGCTTCATTATTTTAGCTCTATTGATGCAATCACTTTCCAAAATAATTCCGCTTCGGTCAGCGGTAAATTATACTTTCGAGAATAATATGAAAATAAGCTTAAAACCGGCAATTAAAAAGATAAAAACCGTATCTAAAGGGGAGATCGCATTAATTTTGGCAACGCTGGTTTTGCTGGCGAGCTTGATAATGTTTATTTCGTCAAATATCGTATTTTTAGTTTCCAACCTAAACTCCGCCTTTAACAACAGTTCCGCCGCCGAACGGATAAACGAACCGTCCTTTGACCGGGCCGGATTTAACGAACTGAACTTAATTAAGAAGTAAGGGGCTTTACGAATAAAAAAATTTGTTTTAAAATGGCAACCAATTGGGCATGTAGTTCAATGGTAGAACGCCATCCTGATAAGATGGAGGCCGTAGGTTCGATTCCTACCATGCCCACCA
>CAYVGF010000039.1:0-5137 GCA_964451115.1 uncultured Candidatus Saccharibacteria bacterium | reverse complement strand
AATTTCTAATCATATAGTCCTGGCTTTTTCAGCCATCTTTTGTCTTGGCGAACGAGCAGTTTTTCGGCTTTTTCCGGTTCGGCCATCACTTCTTTTACCACGCGTTCCAGACGCACTCCTTGGGACCCTTTAATTAAAATTAAATCGTTCTTTCTAATTTTTTTCTGCAAAAACAAGCCGGCTTCTCCAACCTTCATAAAATGGAAAACCGACTTCTCAGCCAGGCCGCTTTCAATAGCGCTTTCGGATATTATCTTGCCCCTCAAACCGACGGTTATCAGCAAATCGGCAACTTCCGCCGCTTTTTGCCCTATTTCCCGGTGAGCTTCAAAAGTATACTTCCCTATCTCCAGCATATCCCCTAAAACCGCGATTTTCCTTTTGGCTTTAATATTTTTTAAAGTTTCCAATGCCATTGCCATTGCCGCAGGCGAAGCATTGTAAGAATCGTCAATTAAGGTAGATTCCTTGATGCCGGCAATTACTCTCAGCCGGCCTTCGGGCGGCTGATAATTAGACAAACCTTCCGCAATATCAACCAGATTCAAGTTAAACGCCAAGCCAACAGCGGCGGCGGCGGCGGCGGAAAGAGCTTGGGACCGCCCCAAAACATTAGCGAGCTTTACTGGCACAAAACTGCCGCTGTGGTTAAGCTTAAAAGTAACGCCTTTAAACTCCGGAGTAAAGATGGTTTCAAAATTACTGATATGAACCAGGGCTTTTTCATTAAAGCCGAAAGTTACAATCCGGCTTCTGGTTTCGGAAGCCATGTTATAAACCGCTGGATCGTCAATATTTAAAACCGCAAAGCCGGTAGCCGGCAGTTGCTGAACCAGTTTTGATTTTTCCCTTGCCACCGCTTCTGAGCCGGAAAAAAATTCCACATGGACTGGTATTTCGCCCATTGCCGTTACAACGCCAATTGTCGGCCTTACCAGCTCTAAAAGTTTTCGCATATCGCCTGGGCGGTCAACGCCGTACTCTAAAACCAAAACCTCAGGATACCGGCGGGATTTAAAAATTAACCGCAGCTTGGCGACAAATAAAACTTTCAGCCAAAACCAAAAACCGCCGGTAGTCGGCCAGTCGCCAAGAATGGTCAGCGGCAAGCCAAACTCGTTGTTAAAGCTTTTAGCGGAAAACCTAACCCGAAACTTTTTACTCAAAACGGCAGCGGTAGCGTATTTGGCAGAAGTTTTGCCGACACTGCCGGTTATTCCAATTACAATCGGCTTGTACCGCCGAAGGGTGAGGCGCGCCATTATTCTTAATATTTTTATTAATGCCTGTAGGCCTATTTTTTTCATATCTTTATTTAATCAACAGTTAAATCATCCGGCGGGATGGAATAATAACTTATAAGAAACAGGGCGAAGTTTTTGAAAGCCGGCACCACTGTCAGACCGGCTAACTCTTCATTTGGCTTGTCTAGTTTAATTAAAGCAACGTACCGGGGGCTGCTGGCGGGAATCAAACCGACAAAGGTATGGATATATTTGTCAGAGTATCCTCCCTTTTTAAAGTCGGGCACTTGGGCAGTGCCGGTTTTGCCGGCAATAGTGTAATTCTTAATCGCTGCCACCTTTGCTTTGGAAACCGCCGACTGCATCATTTTAATAACTTTCTCGGCGGTGCTCTTTTTAATAACCCGGCGGATGATTTCCGGCTTGTCATCAGCATTAATTATGGGCCTCATCAGCACGCCACCGTTGGCTATTGCGGAATAAGCGTTAACTAGTTCCAGCGGAGTCACCGCTACTCCTTGGCCAAAAGCGGCGGTAGCCAGGTCAATCTCCTTAAAGCCGCTTCTGGTCAGGTCGCCTAAATTGCCGGAAGCTTCCGACGGCAGTTTAATGCCGGTTTTTTCGGTAAAGCCAAACGCTTTCATATATTTTACGAAGTTATCCCGGCCAATTTGGGTAACTGCGTAAACGGCGCCGGTGTTGATTGAGTGTTCAATAACGTTGGTCATCGTCACTTTACCGTAAGCTTTGTAATCCCAATTTCTGATTGTTCGGCCGTTTAAGGTTACGTAACCCTTATCAGTATAAGTCGTTTCCGGAGTAATGACGCCCAGGTCAATTCCGATAGCCATTGTCAGCGGCTTAAAAACCGATCCGGGCTCGTAAACATGCTGAATAGCAGGGTTGGCAAAGTTAGAAACCGGAAATTTAAAATATTCGTTCGGATCAAAAGACGGACGATTGGCGAGCGCCACAATTCTGCCGGTTTGAGGCTCTTCCACAATTACCGTTCCGCCGGCCGCTTCAAATTTTTCAATCAGCTTATCCAGCATGTGTTCCGCTTCAGCCTGAACACTCCGGTCAATGGTAAGATAAACGTCCTTGCCTGACCGCAACAAGTCGTCATTATAAAGTTCCACTCCGTATAAGCCGGACGGCTCGGAAACTTCCTTATTTAGCCCCACAAAGCCAATCACATTAGCGCCCAGTTCTTTGAAGGGATAATAGCGGAATCGGCGCTCGTCAAGATAAACCCCTTTTAAATCAAGTTCCTTAATCGCTTTCGCTTCTTCCGGTGAAATTTTTTCTTTCAATCGATAAAACAAACTGTCTTTTTGGGCCAGATAAGTCCTTAATTTGTCAGCGTCTTTGTTTAAAATGCCGGCTAAAAGCAAAGAGGCGGCGTAAGCATTTTCTATTTCTTTGGGCACCGCGTAGACTATTGGATAATTTTTGCTGCTGGCAACAGCATTTACATTCTGATTGCGGTCAGTGAAGAAAATTTCTCCCCTAACGGTCCTTAACTTTTCCAGATAAGCTGAACGGGCCCGAATTTGCTCTATATAAAAACTGCTTTTTTCTATCTGAAGGTTGTAAAGTTTTATAATTAAGGCTGAGAATAAAAGTGAAAAAATAATGCTTAGTGTGAAGAATCTGAAACCCATAATGGTGACTTTAGGTAATTTGGCGATTTATCAATGACCAAACCAAACCGGCTGGCAAGCGAATCAACTTTGGTTGGATCAATTAACTGGAACAATTTGTTTTTCAGTTCCGCATTCTGAACTTTGACAACTTCAATTTCAGACTTAAGGTTGTCCAAGTTAATCTTCCTTTCCGCTAAAAGATTATATTGATAAATATAAAACAATCCGCCTGCAATAATCAATGTGAATAAAGTAAGCAAAAAATAAATCAGGGACTTGTTTTTTTGGGCATTGATAATCGTCATATTGTTGGGTTTATCTTTTATCTTTTATTTTTTAATAAGCGACTTTTTTTTAAACTTAGTTTTTATTGGTTTTTTATCTAAAGACGACTGCTCTCAGCTTAGCGGACCGCGATCTTGGATTTTTCTGAACCTCAGTTTCATCAGGGCGAATTGGCTGAAGATTGGCCAGGTTAACCAGCCCCTTTTCCGCCAGCTCTTTAAACTTGCTTCTCACGATTTTATCTTCCAGAGAATGGAAAGAGATAACCGCTACCCGGCCGTTCGGTTTCATAATCTCCGGCAAGGAATTCAGCAATTTTTCCAGACTCTCCAACTCGCCGTTGACAAAAACCCTAATCGCCAAAAAAGTTTTGGTGGCAGGGTGAATTTTTTTCTTCAGGCTGGGCCGGGCTTGTTTGATTATTTCCGCCAACTCAAAAGTGCTCTCAATCGGCTTAATCTTCCGCCTTGCCACAATGGCGCCGGCAATTTCCTTGGCGTAATCTTCTTCGCCGTATTTCCTTAGAACCTTGGCAATGCTTTCCTCGCTAAATTCATTTAAAAACCTTTTGGCGGTTAAGCCTTCTTCATAATCGTCATACCTCATTATCAGCGGCTCATCAGCTCTGAAGCTAAAGCCCTTGCCCTTTAGCTGGTCTGAGGACCATCCTAAATCCAGAAGCAAGCCGTCTAGCCGCCCCCAACCTAACTCGGCCAAAATCTCAGCCAAATGGGCAAAGTTCCGGTTAATAAAAGCTAACTCCACCTGCAAATTGTTTTCTTCCGCTTTTTTTTCCAACCGGCTCTTGGCCTTTTCCAAAAGATTGCCATCAAGATCAAGCCCCAAAAACTTGCCGCCGGGCGAAAGCCGGGAAATAATCTCCCAAGCGTGACCGCCGCCGCCTAAAGTCCCGTCGGCAAAAACCTCACCGGGCCGGGGCTCTAAAAGATCTATTGTTTTTTTTAAAAGGACGGGAATGTGAGGCATGAATTATTGGTTATTTATTATTGATTGTTAGCTGTTTATTATTTATCACTTGTCATTGAAATTGATTCTTATATCCCTAACTCGCTTAATTTTTCGGCTATTTCTTCGGAAGCGCTCTCAGTTTTCCGCTTATATTCCGACCATCGGTTAGCATCCCAGATTTCAATTCGGCTGTAGAGGCCCGCCAAAACCGCTTTCTCGCCTAATTCGGCATAGCTGCGCAGATAGTCCGGTATCAGCACCCGGCCCTGGGAATCCAACCTGACATCGCTGGCGCCGGCCAGCATCAATCTGACAAAGGCCCGGGAATTAGCCTGAGACAAGGGCAAGGAAGTCAGCTTCCCGACAAGCTCCTGCCACTCCCTCGGGCCAAACACAAACAAGCACTTGTCCAGACCTCTGGTAATAATTGCGCCGTCGCCTAACTCCGGCCTAAACTTGGCCGGAATAGCAATTCTGCCTTTATTGTCTATGCTGTGTGTATATTCGCCTAAGATCATAATTTTGAATACTTATTCACCACTTTGGCACTTTTCCACATAGTTATCCACAATTCCCCACTTCTATGATTAAGTATACCACCAAACCAAAAACAAGCAAACTGCCGATAATCTAAAATAAAAATAAAGGACTTCAAAAAGTCCTTTATTTATGCGGTTTTTAAAAATAGGGTTCGTGTTTTATCAACAATTTATTCACAGCTTGGATTATTCTAAAAATTCCAAGCCAAATAACAGAAATCGGGATTCCCCACAGGAGGAAATAAAAATGAAAACCGAATATTAAAAATATCAAGTACCACATTCCCAGTGAGGAGCTCCACACCAGAACGCTTTCCATCTCTACCAAAATTGGCTTAGGCGGAGCCAATCTCAAATAACAGAGTACAACCACAAAAGAAAATAAAAAAGATAAAACATTCATTTTTATCCCCCTTTATTGTTTTAAGTTCCTAGTTATATTAAGAAACAAAAT
>CAYVGF010000038.1:0-5179 GCA_964451115.1 uncultured Candidatus Saccharibacteria bacterium | reverse complement strand
AGCGCAATTCCTTTCCGGGTAAGTTCCGGAGCGCACGAAAGGCGTAACGACTGGGGAACTGTCTCAGCGAAGAGCCCGATGAAAATGCAATTCCCGTGAAGATGCGGGGTACCGGCAGCAAGACGAAAAGACCCCGGGAGCTTTACTGCAGCTTGATATTGATCTCATCATTTAGATGCGCAGAGTAGCGGGGAGGCTTTGAAGTCCCGTTTCCGGACGGGATGGAGCCGCCAATGAGACACCCGCCTTCTAAGTGCTGATATCTAACCCTAACGGCAAAAACGGTAGGGAACAGTGTCTGGTGGGCAGTTTATCTGGGGCGGATCCCTCCTAAAGAGTAACGGAGGGGCCTATTAAGGTCGGCTTAGCGCGGATGGAAATCGCGCTGAAAGTGTAAAGGCATAAGCCGGCTTGACTGCAAGGCTTACGAGCCGCGCAGATGCGAAAGCAGAGCTTAGCGACCCGACAGTAATACTTACGTTGATTTTTTTTCAATGTAAGTCCTTTATAGGAAGGCTGGAGACAACGGCTAAAAGCTACCCCGGGGATAACAGGCTAGTCTGGTCCGAGAGTCCACATCGACGACCAGGTTCGGCACCTTAACCAAACCTGCCGGCAGGCAGGCACATCGGGGTGCCTAGGGCAGCAATGCCCTACAAAAACAAATTGGCTTATAACGGTGGACTCCATGATTAGAGCTAGTATAATAATCATGGACAATACCGTGGGAAGTCTAACTCAATCTATACCGTGGAAAAACTAACCCAAACGCAAAAATCAGTAATTATTGGCTCAATTTTAGGCGATGGTTATCTTAGGATTGTGCCAGACAGAAAAGATGCTTTTTTGGAGATAAACCACTCCTTAAAGGCAAAAGATTACGTTGACTGGAAATATTCAGTGCTTAAAAATCTGGTAAAATCGCCGCCAAAACAAAGAGTAAACGGAAAAAAATGGAAGATAGCGTACAGGTTCTACACTAAACAAAATTCGGAATTAACCGATTTGCTTAAAAAGTTTTACCGTAACGGAAAAAAAACCATCCCTAAAGATTTAGAGCTTGATCCTTTAATGTTGGCTGTTTGGTTTATGGATGACGGCAGTAAAACAAAAAAATCTGACGTCTACCTAAACACCCAACAGTTCAGTTTTAAGGATCAAAGGAGGTTATTGTATTTACTGCGTAAATTGGGGTTGAGGGCAAGATTAAACAAGGATAAGAAATATTACCGAATCAGATTTTTAAAGGAAAGCGTAAAAAAATTGAACGAATTAATCAGCCCTCACATCATACCTTCAATGAGGTATAAATTGAGTTATGACCCCGTAGAGACTCATCGTTCTTCTTAACTGGGAACGGTGGAGTTCTCCAAGTGCGGAGAGCTAAAACGCCAATCCCCCGTTTAACAAGCGGGGAGAAGATATAGTCCAAACCTATTAGTAATAATAGGGCAAAAGCGATGTCGGCTCATCACATCCTGGGGCTGGAGAAGGTCCCAAGGGTTTGGCTGTTCGCCAATTAAAGTGATACGCGAGCTGGGTTTAAACCGTCGTGAGACAGGTTGGTCTCTATCTGCTGTCGGCGTTGAGTGTCTGAGGGAAGCTGACCCTAGTACGAGAGGACCGGGTTGGACGAACCTCTGGTGTACCGGCTTTGCCACCAGGTGAAGCGCCGGGTAGCTAAGTTCGGTTTGGATAAGCGCTGAAAGCATCTAAGCGCGAAGCCAATCCCAAGATTAGACACTTCCCTGACTTTTAGTCGGGGGGAGGTCCTGGAAGACCACCAGGTTGATAGGCTCTAGGTGTAAGCCTCGTAAGGGGTGTCCCACTTGACCATTGCTGTCTGGAAATTGTTAACCGCTTGCGGTTAACAATGGAAGGTCAGCGCCGGAAAAGTGGAAGCCGAGGAGTACTAATCACCTCCACTCCCTTTAATTTCTACTCCGATAAGCTAATTTCCAATTGAAATAATTTACCAATTAGCGGCAAACGCTAATATAGGCCGGTGCTTAACCTGCTTAGGCAACACCTCTTTCCATTCCGAACAGAGAAGTGAAACTAAGCAGGGTCGATGATACTACGCCTTGAGCGTGGGAAAGTAGATTGCGCCGGCCTTTTGATTTGAGTAAAAAATATTTATATTTAGATTTCAAAAAAACATCTCAATATTATGGATATTCGATTTCGTCAGCGGGGTAGGGAAAATTGATAATTCTTGGCGATTTTTAATTTGTCATTTGTTATTTGACATTCACCCATAATTTATCCCAACCTGTCATTTCTGGTAAATAAATACAGTCCCTTAAGCCAAATTTTCAAAGCGGTCCAAAAGGGCATAATAGAAATCAAATAATTAAACTCTACCAACCCCTTAAATAACCAGCCTAACACTCCAGTCAAAACAAACCTGCCTATTTTAGCCACCGCAAACTTTCCGCCAATCGGAATGACATAAGGATAACGCCTAAGTTTAAACTTAAATTTCCGGTTTCGGCCCTTAAGGGCGGATATTAAGTTGGCCGCAGCTATTGCTCCTTGGTCGATGGCAACCTTTGCCGTCATCGGCGACACTTCTCCCGTCTTTTGATCTTTATAAAACGCAATATCGCCGGCAACATAGACATTTTCCATAACTTCCGTTTTTTCCGGCGAATTAACAATGCCCGCCAATAGTTCCGTAACAAAAACCCTGCCCTTCTTCGGGTCTTTTTTTATTTTTTGTTTTTGGTCAATTATATCCGCCGCCTTAACGCCGCCAGTCCAGATAAAAACATCATAACCTAAAACGCTTCCGTCGCTTAAAATAACTTGATCTTCAGCCACTGATTGGATTAACAAATTATTAATCATATTTACCCCCAAGCTTTCCAACCTTAAAACCGCTTTCTGGACAACTTTTTTGTCAAAACCGGCTAAAATTGATTCTGATCCGCTGACCAAAGAAACCTCCACGCTGCAAAATCTTTGCTTCGCCCCCAAGTGGCAGGCCCATTCCCTGATTTCACCGGCTAGTTCAACGCCGGTTGGCCCGCCGCCGCCGATAACAATCTGAACCGGCCGACTGGGATCCATATCGCTTTTAAACAAAATGCTGTTCCTGATTGCGATAGCATCGTTGAAAGACTTTAAAGTTAAGCTGTATTTTTCCAGGCCGGGAATGTTGTAATAATCCGCTTCAGAGCCTAACGCTAAAATCAAATAATCAAAAGCAATTCGACCGCCTTTCAAATTTACAATCTTTTCTCCAAAATCAACAGATTGAATTTCTCCTTTTACAAAATCTATCAAGTCAAGATCCAATACTTTGCTGAAAGGGTAGGCAACTAAAGATTTTAAGCCGTTATAATCGGCGGTTTGGGGATCGGTAGTGGCAATTTCATAAAGCAGGGGAGTAAAGGTCTGATAATCCCGCTGGTCAATTAAGATAATCTTGTATTTATCAAAATCTTGCTTATTAATTCGGGAAAAATAAGTTGAAAGCACCTTGGCCGCTGAGAGTCCGGCAAAACCGCCGCCTAAAATGACTATGTTTTTCATAAATTGATTAAAAGTATTATAATTTAAACACTGGCAACTAAAAAGACTATAATGATTAAGTTTATCATAAATTCAAAATCCGTTCCCGGCAGGTTAAAAGATAAAACCTGCCTCTTGAGGCTTGATTTGAACGTGGGAAGCTCGGAAAAACATTCTTCCTTAAGAATCAAATCAGCTGTTCAGGTTTTAAAGGTTTTAAACCGGGCCCGAATTAAAACGATAATTATTAGCCACCGCGGAAGGTTCGGCGGCACCGGAAAAAACAGGCCAGTTTCTTTAAGAAGCATTAAACCGGTTTTAGAAAAAGAAACCGGAATCAAAATAAAATTCCTAACCAGCTTTAACCCGCATCAATCCAACCAACGCCTAATTAACAAAATCCAAAACGCTAAAAGCCGGTTTTTTTTGCTTGAAAATTTGAGGAAATTTGAAGCGGAACAAGCTTCTTCGCCCCTGCTGGCCAAAAAACTGGCTGAACTGGGAGACTTTTACATTAATGACGCTTTTGCGGTTTCCCATCGAAAAGACGCTTCTGTTTACCTTCTGCCAAAGCTTCTGCCGGCCTTCGGCGGCCCTTTGCTGAAGCAAGAAATAAGCAACCTAACCAAAGTCTTAAAAAAGCCAAAACCGCCTCTAGTTATCATTATCGGCGGCGCTAAAACCGGCGACAAACTGGCCGTAATTAAAAACCTTATTAAAAATGCCAACTACATTTTATTGGGCGGCGGACCTGCCAACACTTTATGGAAAGCTTTAAACCATGACATCGGCAGATCCATTTATGACCGGAAATCAATTCCTGCCCTCAAACAAATGCTTAAAGCTGGTAAAATCATTCCGCCAATTGATTTTAATTCTTACCGCGGCCAAAATCTGGACCTCGGCCCAAAAACAATCGGGAAATACAAGGAAATAATTGAAACCGCCCGCAGTATCGTTTGGAACGGGCCGCTGGGTTATTTTGAGAAAGAAAGATTTGCAAAAGGCTCCGTTGAAATTGCCAAGGCTATTGCTAAAAACAAACAAGCTTTTTCTGTTGTCGGCGGGGGAGAAACCACCGCTCTTCTTTTAAGGCTAAATTTAACCGATAAAATAAGCTTTGTTTCAACCGGCGGGGGAGCAATGCTTGATTTTCTAGCCGGCAAAAAACTGCCCGGCATTGAAGCGTTGAAAAATTAAACAAAACTTATCCTTTTTCTAAATTAATTTAAGGAATTTTAGAAGCTAAAACGCATAACCCACAATATCACTTTAAAAAAATATAATACGCTCACTATAGCAGCGAAAAAAATGCCTATAATTATTCCCGTATCAATTAAGAAAGTGAAAAGATTTAATAAAAATGGCGGCAATTTGATGATAGCCGCTAGTTTTATCCGTGTTTTATCAACTTTAACCGTCCGATTAATTTGATCCCCGGTATTAGCCCTATTAATTTGACGATATTTTCCATTTAAAATTGATTTAACAATAAAAGAAATACTTGCCCAGATTAAAGCAACGAAGAAAGTAGTATTATACTCAGTGTGAAAAGCAAGGGGCGGATCAAAAACAAATATAGCTAAATTAAGAAAGAACAACCAGAAAGCCTGTGAGAAACTAATTTTATTAAAATCAGAAGATATAACCCGATTGACAATCA
>CAYVGF010000037.1:0-5186 GCA_964451115.1 uncultured Candidatus Saccharibacteria bacterium | reverse complement strand
TTTGCTGCCGATTTGGCCAGAATGTACCAGAAATACGCCTTGGAAAAAGGTTGGAAATTTATCCCTTTAGAAGCGTCCCACTCCGATTTGGGCGGTTACAAGACATTTATTGCCGAAGTAAGAGGAGAAAACGCTTACAATTACCTTAAATTTGAATCAGGAGTTCATCGGGTGCAAAGGGTGCCGGCAACAGAAAAATCAGGCCGGGTCCATACTTCCACCGCCTCAGTAGCCGTTTTGCCTCAGGTCAACCAATCGGAGGTTGCCATCAACCCGAGCGATTTAGAGGTAAGTTTTTTCCGCTCATCAGGTCCGGGCGGGCAAAACGTCAACAAGGTGGAGACAGCAGTCAGGATCAAACATATTCCAACCGGCATTATTGTTTCTTCCCAAGTTGAGCGTTCTCAGGCCCGAAACCGGGAAAAGGCGTTAAATATTTTAAGGGCCAAAATTTATGAGGAGCGGCAAAGGCAGAGGGAAAGCCAAGCCGGCTCGCTGCGGCGGGAACAAATTGGCAGCTCTGAACGGGCAGAAAAAATCAGAACTTACAATTTCCCTCAGAACCGGGTAACCGACCACCGATTGAATAAAAAATGGCAAAAACTGGATAAAATTATGGAAGGAAATTTAGATATTATTTTTCAGGAAGCGCTGAAGAATAAAAAAATTGAACTATGATAGAAAGTTCAGAGTTGAGGAACTATTTAATTTCCGACGATTGGCTGCTTCTAGCGCCGGATCGCCTTGGCAAAATCAGGAAACTTAAAGGCTGCCGCCTGGACCCTAGCTTAAAAAATTGCCCGTTTGAGCGCCTTAATGGCCAAGAGGTAATTGCTTTTTACCCTGCGAAGAAAAACTGGGAAATTGCTGTTTTGAAAAATAAATTCCCTTTAGTCCAGCTTTGCGGAAGCAAACGGGCGAGCTTCAATAAAAAACTTTATAAAATAAAGCCGGCTTACGGTTATCATGAATTATTAGTTACTAAAAACCACCAAAAAAACTTCCCCCAACTTAACCCGAAACAGGCGCGATTAGTTTTAACAACTGCCCGGAATCGGTTTCGGGAATTTACCAAAGACAAAAAGGTAAAATACGTGTCTTTTTTCCACAACAAAGGGTTGATGGCCGGCGCTTCGGTTTTTCATCCCCATTATCAATTGATTACCTTGCCGATTATTCCGCCTCATATTGAAAAATCAGTGGATTACGCCCAGCGTTTTTTGAAAAAATTCGGCAACTGTGTGTACTGCGAGATGATTAAGGAAGAATCAAGGTTTAAAGAAAGGGTAATCTTTGAAACTAAGGCGGTAATAGCTTTTGCGCCGTTTGTTTCCTACTTCCCTTTTGAAGTAAAAGTTTTTCCTAAGCGGCATCTGGCTTATTTTGAAAAAAGTTCCGATCGGATGCTGGCTGATGTTGCCGAGGCTTTGCAGCCCGTTTTAGAAATGGTGGAGAAAAAATTAAAGTTTGACTACAACTTCTTTCTGCATTCTGCCCTTACTAGCGACAACAAAGCAAGGAAAAGTTACCATTGGCACATTAAAATCCTTCCTCGTTCTTTGCGCCTAGCCGGTTTTGAGATCGCAACCGGATTCTACACCAATCCGGTTGATCCCCAGAGAGCCGCTTCGGTTTTAAGGGGAGAAACCAGCCTTAAGAACCTGAGTTTAAGACATTGATATCTTTTTGGAATTTGTTGGCTTGAGTGACAACTGCGTCGCCGTACCAAAATCGGTAAGTCCACCAATTAGAGCCGGCATAATATTTGGAAGCGGCGCACCTTTCTCTTAAGGTTTGTTCCGAAACTATGTTTTTATACCGCTTACCGTAATTGATGCAGCTTTTTGAGTTATAGAGGTTTTTAATGTAAATTGCGGTCGCCGCAAAGGCGTCGGCGTTGTTCCAAGGGTTAGAGGGCTTGCGGCCAACTACAGTGCCGATTTCATCTTTATCCGGATTGTACTGCCATTGGCCGTTTTGGTATTTATAGCCGCCGTAAATTGCCCAAGTTGAAGGGATAAACTGGGCTGGTCCCATTGCCCCGCCGTAGGTACCGTGCTTGTTGGGGCAGGAGACTTTAGCTAAAACAGAATCAGGATCTATGTTCAGGTTTTTTAAAATAGCCAAAAAAACTGGAATATCTCGGGTGGGATGCATCGCTTTTTTGTAATTGCATTTGCCGGTGTTTTTGCCCAGCAAGGATTCGCGGTCTAGAATGGCCAAAATAAAAGCCGGCCGAACGCCGGTAGCGCCGGAAGCCAGTTTTGCGTATTCGTAAGCTTTTTCAAAAGACAACTGCCCCCCGCCGATTAATTGGAAAATCTGGCTTCTGATTTGAGCGGCGGTTTTTTTGTTCTCCGCGACTATTTTTTGGTATTCCGATTCCTTGTTTTTAGTTATGGCCAGCAAATTAGCCTTTCGTTTTTTCGCCAGTTCCAACTTTCTTTTTTGGGACTCTCTGATTGTTTTTAAATTTTCAATATCGTCTTTTTCCGCATTTAATTCCTGTTTCTGGGAAATTAAATTAGAGCGCAGCTTTTCAATAGTAACCAAATCCTGGCGGATGCTGTCTTGAATAAGCAAGATGTTGTTAAAGTCGTTTACGAAGTCGGAGATAGTGTTGTTTTGGAAAAGAATCGCAATAATGTTCTGGTTGTCTATTTCGTAGATAGTTTGAATTGCTTTCGCTAAGGCGTCTTTTCTTTGGTCAATTTGGTTTTGGGTGCGGTTAATCTGGCTTTGAGTGTTAATGATATCCTGGTTTAATTTTTCCAAACTTAACTCAACCGCTTTAATCTGCAGCCGTTTTTTGGCAATGTTGGCGTTTAAGCTGCTGATTTCGCTGCTGAGCGTGCTTTTTTGTTTCCGGTATTTTTCAATTATCGCTTCTTGCTTAGCGATCTCCGCTTCCAAGTCGGCCAGCCTTTGTTCCAAGATCTGCCTTTGGGTGGTTACTGACTCCGCCGGCGGCGCGGTTTCTTGGGCCAGTGCTGGCCGAGCCACCCCCACAAAACCAGCGGCTAACCCTAAAACCAAAAAACCGCCCAATAATTTTCGGGTAGCAATTAAACGAAGATTGCCGCTTTTAAAATAAACTGCCATTGCATAGAAATAATAACATGCCGCTTGGATATCTGGAAGAGGGTTAAAAAACTCCATAATATTTTATGGAGTTTTTTATTTTTAACGCAATTTTTACTGTTCAGTTTCCGATTGCCCAGAAGGCGGTTCGGTTGTTTCTGTTTCTTCTTCCGCTTCGGGAGCGGCGGTTTCTGCTTCTTCTTCAACCGCGCTGGCGCTGACGATTACAGTTTCCGGATTAACTAAAACTTTGATTGCGGCCGGCAAAATCAAGTCGGCAACGCGGATAACATCTCCCTCTTTTTCAAGTTTTGTAATGTCAACTTCAATTTCTTTTGGAATGTCTCGCGGCAAAGATTCTACTTCCAATTCATCTACCACCTTCACTAAAACTGCCCCTTCCTTTATTGCTAATGATTCTCCAACGAATTTGAGCGGGATAGTGGTAGTTATCTTTTCATCAGCTTTAACTTTATAAAAATCAACATTAAGATAAGCGCCGGAGATCGGGTCTTTTTGAACGTCAGTGATGATGACCGGCATTTTTTCGCCTTTGTCTGAAATTAAATCAACGATTGCAGAACCGCCGGCTTGGTTGAATACTTTCCGGAAAGCTTTTTCTTCTACCGCGACATGCAGGTTTTCAAAGCCGTGACCGTAGATTTCGCCCGGCACCCACCCTTCCTTTCGAAGGTGCCTTACTTTTTTGCCTAAAACTGTCCGAGGTTGGAATTTAAGCTCCATATTGGTTATTTATTTTCTTTAGTTTTTTTAACCTTTTTTTCACGCCGCTTTTCCGACTTCTTTTTCAAGTCGGCTTTAGCCTTAGATTTTCTTTTGATGAATTTTTCTGCCCGGCCAGCCGTGTCAATCAACTGTTTCTCGCCCGTGAAGAACGGGTGGCAGTTGCTGCAGATCTCTACTTCCATTTTTTCTTTTGTGGCCCCAACTTTAAACTTATTGCCGCAAGCGCAAGTTATTTCCGCCTGAGGGTAGTATTTGGGATGAATGTCTTTTTTCATGGTTTTACGGTTTGTCATTCTAAACCAAAAACGCAGTTAATGCAATACTGGCAGCAGGCAGGGCAGATTAGAGCGGAAGTTTTACCTTTCCTGAGCGAAAAAATTATTAGGAAACCAACCCAAACAACTTAAGCTAACCGTTAGGTTGCAGTTAAAATTAGCCAAATTTGGGTTGTAATTAAGGCAAAAAAATGCTAAAATTAAAGCGTAAGTTAACTGCCTTTAACGGCTTTTTTTTCTGAAAAATGGCAAAAAATTCAAAGGACAAAGAACCAAAAAATAAGCCTAGCAGCAGCTACGGCGCAAAAGATATCCAAGTTTTGGAAGGATTAGAGCCGGTAAGAAAGCGCCCGGGGATGTACATTGGCTCTACCGGCGTTGACGGTTTGCACCATTTGATTTGGGAAGTGGTTAACAACTCCATTGATGAAGCAATGGCTGGTTTTGCCACTAGCATTGAGATAGAACTGCTGCCCGGCAATAAGGTGAAAATAACTGACGATGGCCGTGGAATTCCGGTGGAACGCCACCCCCAAACAAAAAAATCCACTCTGGAGACGGTAATGACCACCTTGCATGCCGGCGGCAAATTTGGCGGCGGCTCCTATAAAGTTGCCGGCGGCCTTCACGGCGTGGGAATTTCAGTAGTTAATGCCTTATCTAAAGCCATGACGGTGGAGGTGTGCCGGGACGGCCACAGGTACCGCCAAGAATATGTTTGCGGCAAGCCCAAAGGCGCCGTGAAAAAAGTAGGTTTCTGCGATAAGACGGGAACGACAGTAATCTTTGAGCCTGACGGCAAAATTTTTTCTGTCATTGAATTCGATTTAAAAAAGATCCTTAACTACCTGCGGCAGCAAGCTTATTTAACCCGGGGGGTCAAAATTAAGATTAGCGATCAGCGGTCCGATTTGCCGTTTAATTACGCTTTTTATTTTGAAGGCGGTTTGTCGGCTTACCTTGACTATTTAACCTACAGCATCAATTCAATTATAGACCGCAATTTTTACGTTCACGGCGAAGCCAACGGCATAGAGGTGGAAGTAGCGCTTACCTACACTGACGAGATGGAGTTTCAGGAAA
>CAYVGF010000036.1:0-5326 GCA_964451115.1 uncultured Candidatus Saccharibacteria bacterium | reverse complement strand
AGCGTTTCCGCGATTCCTCTGTTAAGAGGAAGGCAAAACAGAAAAATTTTCTCTACATTTTTTTAATCGCGCGCCCCCAAAATTTCTTTCAATTAAGGAAAAGAAAATTTTTCTGTTTTGCCTGTCGCCGTAGCGAAGCGGAGGCGGGCGGAAACGCTGGGCGGGATTCAATCCGCAAAATCCTCTGGATTTTGCTCAAAAAAGGTTAGAATTTCGTCCAAACAGTACCGCCAGTTTTCACTTTCAGCAAAATCTGCAAGCGGATTTTGCTGAAGGTGAAATTTGGCGGAGGGGGTGGGATTCGAACCCACAAGCCCTTGCGGGCGCCGCGTTTCGAGCGCGGTGGAATAGCCGTTATCCGACCCCTCCTTTCCTGGCACCCCCGGCAGGACTTGAACCTGCAACCTTTTCCTTAGAAGGGAACTGCTCTATCCGATTGAGCTACGGGGGCATCTGCTTTAGAATTTAGATACATTGAAATTGTAGTTTGAACGGTATAAAATTTCAACATATTGTTTTAATTTTAGCAAGCGGGCTGTAGTATAACGGCAGTACGCATGCTTTGGGAGCATGTAGCCCGGGTTCAATTCCCGGCAGCCCGACCAAAATTAACCCCTTTTGCTTATGAGTTTCAATTTTCAGGAAATAATTTACAAAATCAATTCCCGCCCCAAGGAAAGATTGGCGGTTTTTTTGGATTTGCCGCTGGCGCTGAAGATGGAGATTCTCGCCAAGCTGTCTAAGCATATCAAATACGACCTCTTAAAATCCCTGCCCGAAGAAGAGCTGTTTAACATCCTTAACGCTTCCAGTCCCGATGATGCCACCGACTTAATTCAGCTCTTCCCGCCGGAAAGGCAGAAAGATTTGGTTAACAAGCTGGGCCTTAACATCCGCTCCGAGGTCCAAACCTTGATTAAGTACAGTCCGGAATCGGCCGCCGGTTTGATGAATTTGGATTTCATTGCCATTGACGAAAACGACACCCTGCGGTCGGTTGCCCGCCGGTTCAAATTGTACGAAAAGCGGACCGGCCGCTTGCCGACTATTGTGGTTTTAAGGGCCAATAAGACTTTTGTTGGCTATCTGCCCGGCCACGAACTGGGCTTTGGCTTGCCTCAGGACAGGGTCAAAAAATACCTCCGCCGCATTCCTACTGTTTCCGCCGCCGCTTCGGTGGACGAAGTGATTGACCTTTTCCGCCAGACTCCCCATAACAAAATTGTAGTTCTGGACGAACACCGCCGCCCTTTGGGAATAATTTACTCCGACGACGTCCTAAATTTAATGAAGGAGAAAGACTCCAGCTCCCTTTATGAGTTTGCCGGCTTAAAAGAGGAAGAAGCGACCGATTCGGCCTGGCAAAAGTTCAAAAACCGGTACAAATGGCTGATTATCAACTTGGGCACCGCTTTTCTGGCGTCGTTTGTTGTCAGCTTGTTTGATGAAACAATTTCCCGCTACGTTTTGCTGGCGGTTTACATGCCGATTGTTGCCGGCATGGGCGGCAATGCCGCCACCCAAACGCTGGCGGTTATGGTGCGCGGGATTGCTACCGAAGGGCTTAACTTCCGAAACTCCCTGCCGGTCATTTTCAATGAAATTAAAGCCAGCCTTTTAAACGGTCTTATCAACGGCTTTATCGTGGCGCTGATTGTGATTGCTTTCAATCGCAATTTCGTTTTGGCCTTGATTTTGATGATGGCTATGGTGCTAAACTTGGTTGTGGCCAGTTTCTTCGGCACGATTATCCCGCTGCTGATGAAGCGCTTAGGCAAAGATCCGGCGTCTTCCGCTACCATCTTTATTACCACCGCCACCGATGTTTTGGGCTTTTTGGCCTTTTTGGGTTTGGCTGCTTTATTCTTAAGGTAATTGTTTATGAAGATTTCAGTTGTCGTCCCAGTTTTTAATGAAGAAGGCACTGTTGTTCCCGTTTTAACGAAGCTGGAGCAGTCATTTCCCGAAAGTATTGAGCGGGAAACAATCGTGGTCAACGACGGCTCCACCGACGGCACTTTGGATACTCTCAATCGCCATCGGCACCTTTTTGATTATTTAATTTCCCACCCTGCCCGCTTAGGCAAAGGCGCCGCCCTTAAAACCGCCCTTCAGCGGGCAAGCGGGGACTATATCGTTATCCAAGACGCCGATTTAGAGTATGACCCTGCCGATTTGCAAAAGCTTTTTGCCGCCCTTGGCCACCGGCCAGTAATTGTCTTGGGCTATCGCCGCTTTGTTTCCAAGCCGGCGTTTAGGCTGGTTTATGATTTTGGCAACCGGCTGACCACTTTTTTGTTTAACCTGAAACACCGCGCCGGTTTTAAGGACTGCAACACCTGCTATAAGCTGTTTCCGGCTTTTTTGGCGCCTAACTTGGCGGAGTATCGGGAAAACGATTTTGTTTTTGACTGCGTCCGGTTGAACGAAGAGTTCGTCAAATCGGGACTGGAAATAAAGCAGGTGCCGATCTCTTACCGGCCGCGCCGAAAAGGAAAAAAGCTGACTCTCAAAGACGGCTTTAAAATAATCAGGGCAATCCTTCACCTTTAACCATGCCAAATCCAAAGACCCGAAAGATTTTATTGTTTATCAGTTTTGCCGTAGTGCTTTTAGTGTCGGTTTTCATAGGCGGCAAGGCCGATCCGGCGCTTACCCAAGATTTGGGCCGCCACTTAAAGCTGGGCGGAATTATCTGGCAGACCAAAACTGTGCCGGCCACCAATTTATTTTCCTACACCAGCCCTAGTTTCCCTTTTATTAACCACCACTGGCTCTCGGAAGTAATTTTTTATCTAACCGACGCCTTGGGCGCCTCGGCTTTGATTCTCCTCAAAATTGCCTTTATCAGCTTGGCGCTGGCTCTTGCTTTTTATTCGGCTTACCGCCTGGCCGGCCTTTTGCCGGCTTTGGTTTCTTTCCTGTTTTTAGCTCCGCTTATCATTGACCGGGCGGAAGTCAGGCCGGAGATAATTCCTTTCTTCCTTTTCGCGCTGATTTTTTACCTGCTGTTTATCGGCAAAAACCGGAAGTTAATCTGGCTGGCGCCGCTGATAATCGCCTTTTGGGTCAATCTTCACATTAGCTTTGTCTTCGGCCTGTTTTTGATTGGCGTTTATTTTTTAAAGAAGATAATCAAGGCCTTAACTGCCAAACCCCGCCAATCCATTGCCTGTCCCGGCCTGTTTTTGCTGGCTAATCTGGGCGCGGCTTTGCTTAACCCCAACGGCTTAATCGGCGCTTTGTACCCGTTTTTGGTTTTTCGGAATTACGGCTACCTGATTGTGGAGAACCAGTCCCTTTTCTTTTTACTGCCCCGCATTGACAATCCGTTTCTGGTTTACTTTTTAATCTTGGCGCCAGTTGTTATTTTAGCGCTTGCTGCCGGCTTCGCGCTTCAAAAAAGAAGGGCCCGATGGGAGCTTTACTTGATTGCGTTTACTTTTCTGGCGCTTTCCGTTTACATGGTTCGGCACATTCCGTTTTTCGTTTTAAGCGCCGTTCCGGTTTTGGCTTTGGCGCTGGAGGAGTTGCTTAAGAAATTAAAGTTTCTCTCAAAACCCGAATTTTATTTTACCGCCCTGGCCGCCGTTTTGGCTGCCGGTTTGGCTTTGGCGGTTATGGTGGCCAGCCTTTGGCGGTTTTCCCTTCGGCTTCCCGACCCTTACCGCGCCGGCGTGGATTTTTTCATAAGCCGCCAGCTGCCCGGCCAAATCTTTAACAACTTTGATGTCGGCAGCTATCTTGATTACCGCCTTTACCCTTCTTACCGGGTTTTTGTTGATAACCGTCCCGAGGCTTACTCGGAGGTGTTCTTTGAGCTTTACCGCCGCTTGCAAGATAATCCGCGGCTCCGGAAAAAAATATTTTCCGCCTTCAATATCAACTCAGTTATCTTTGCCTACAACGACCTTACCCCTTGGGCCCAAAATTTCCTTTACCAGATTACCAAAGATCCAGAGTGGGAGATAAGGTACCTGGACCCTTTTTTGATTATTCTGACCCGAAAAAGTTAATCCCCGTTTTGGTGGCGGTGGTTGTTTTCAATCAGCATCTCCTTCCTGATTTTTCTCTGCAGGTAAATTTCTCCGCCGGCAATGCTGCCGACGGCGATTGCCGCCAGCCCGATCTGGATCCAAGCTACCATTTCCTTGGCTTCCAGCAGGCTTAGGCCGGATATGAACAAATAAGAAAAGCCGCCCATCAGCGCTGTCCAGACAATTACCGTTGCCGCTTGGACAAGGAAGAATTTTTTAAACTTTACGCCGGTCCAGCCGCTGGTTACCATTATCATCAGCGTAAGGCCGATGGTAAACTTTGCCGCCGCCACCAGCTTGCCGGCGTGGTGCCGGAAATACCTTTGCGCTTTTTGGGGCCAGAGGTATTTTTCCTTAATTTTCTGGCTAAGGTGAGTTTTTCTGAATAAATAGCCCAGAAAATAATAAAAATTGTCGCCGATAATCAAACTCACAACCGAAACCAGCAAGACATAGTCAAGTTTCAGCGCCCCTTTCATTGTAAGGTAGATTGCCAACAGCATCGTTATCTCGCCCCTCAAAACAAAGCCCAAGAAAAGGATTAAGGTTTTTACCGCCAGGTTGCTTTGAAGAAAAAAAGCGACGATGCCGGCCAAAGTTTCACCGAAAATTTGTTCCATTGTGCCGAAAAATTAGTTAATGCTTGAATTATAATTTTTTTTCTGCTAGATTGCCAACAGCTCTTAAATAAACTAAATTGAGAAAGGGAATCATGAACGAGAAAAAGCTTAAATCTTTGATTGAAACGGAGACTAAGCGGTCTTCCGGCCCTGGCGGTCAAAATATTAATCGGCGCGAAACGGCGGTGAGAATTAGGGTTGCGGTTGCCGATCTGCCGCTTAGCGATTTTCAAAAATCTCTGCTCCTCAAAAACCTGCCGCCCGCTTATTTGAACGGAAAAGGCGAGATTTTAATTGAATCAAAGGACAGCCGGTCCCAGAAGCAGAATTTTAATTCGGCTTTTAGAAAATTGGTCAATTTAATTAATGAACACTCCCAACTCCCTAAAAAGCGGATTCCGACTAAGCCTACTGCCGGCAGCAAGGAACGGCGGCTTGCCGACAAGAAAAGAGCAGGCGAGAAGAAAAAAATGAGAAAGAAGGTGCGGCTGGATAATCTGAACTGATAGTATATAATCCTACTGTAACTTGTAATTTGTCATTTGGAATTTGGAATTTATTATATGGTGGGTGTAGCTCAATGGCAGAGCACCAGCTTGTGGAGCTGGCGGTTGTGGGTTCGAGCCCCATCACCCACCCAGATTTTATTAACAATCAGCTCAAACTTTG
>CAYVGF010000035.1:0-5357 GCA_964451115.1 uncultured Candidatus Saccharibacteria bacterium | reverse complement strand
GCAATAGGCAATAAGGGTAATGTATAATGCGGTTTTAGAAATCCGAAATTCGAAATCCGAAATTCCTGCCTGCCGCAGGCAGGCGAAACAAATTCTAATACTTAATACCTAAACTTAAAAAACTCATTAGAAATTAATTCATTAAATCATTAGAAATTTATTCGAAATTCAAAATTAGAAATTAGAAATTCTCCATGATTCAAAATTTATTCCACCAACTAGCGGATCGCGGGCAGTAAGTAAGCTTTTGGAAATTGAAATTTGGTATTTATTTGTAATTTGTCATTTGGAATTTGTTTATTATTTAACATTTGGCATTGGGATTTAATTTCTACCTATCGGCAGGTAGGAGAAATTAGGAATTGGGAATTTATCCCCTATTCTTGATTCTTAATTCTTATGTTGTGCCGAAACGAAGCTTTGTCGTTTCTTCAAGATTGAAGCTCGCTGATATACTCCTCCAACGCTTCTTGCCAAGGCCGTATTTTAATCTTTGACGATTGAATGGCTTCCATTCTGCCCCTCGGCACAGGTTGAACATATTTTTTGCCTTCTACCAGGCTAATCTTGCCTAAATGTTCAGCTATTTTCAGCGCTATTTCGTATCTGGTGGAAAACCCCCGGTTGGCAATGTGCAGCAAGCCGCTTTTTTCTGGAAAATCAGAAATTATTTTTTTGATTGCTGAAATAATATCCGGCAGATAAGACAGCGATCCTACTTGCCAATTGTCAGCGCTTAATTTTTCCTCGCGTATCAGCTTGTCAAAAGCTAACCTGACAAATTTTTTATCCTGAGAGCCGCCAAAAGCCCACCCCAGCCTTGCAATAACGGCACTCGGAACTATCTCTTTTATAATATTTTCAGCTTCCAGCTTGGTTTGGCCGTAAATGTTAACCGGGTTCGGCTTATCGCTTTCCAGATACGGCCTGTCTTTGCCGCCGTCAAAAACCGCGCAGGTTGAAACGTAAACTATTTTTGCCCCAAATGACAAGCAGGCTTTGGCGATGTTAACCGAACCTCCAACATTCACTAAGCGGGCAAGGGCCGGATTTTGCTCTGACTTAACCATATCCAGCGCCGCCAGATGGATGACAATCTCCGGATTCTTCGCCTTGAAGTAATCAAAAACCGCCTTGGCATTCGTTATATCCAGCTCCGAGTGAGACGGCTTGAGGCCAAAATCAATTTGGCTGCCGATCATTCCGCTACCGCCAGTAACTAATATTTTTCCACTTTCAACGCCCATGCCTCCAACTTAATTTCTGTCGGCATTCCGTTTGAACAGATCTGCCTTTTTAAGGCCTAACTTTGCCAGCCAATACAGCAGTAAAACATAAAAAGTCTGGAAAGAGTAAATAGCAGACTTAAAAATGCTAATTGAAGTGTGAGGCTTCCGATAATCACACTGGACCGGAGTTTCGCAGATTTTTAATTTAAAAAAGACAGCCTGGACAATAATCTCAAAGCTATAAAGGTAATCATCATGGCCTTTAAAGCCGACGGTTTCCATCAATCGGCGGCTGTAAACCCTAAAGCCGGTGTGAAACTCGGTTAATTTCAAATTCAACAACAGACGGTCAAAAAAAGACAATGCCCGATTGGCTAAGTATCTTGAAAGCGGCATGCCGTTTTTCAAAGCTTGTTTTTTGTCGGTAAATCTTGAACCAAGAAGAAAATCGCAGCCTCCTTCCATTTTGCTAATGGCTTGAGGCAAAGATTCCAAGCTGTATTGGCCATCACCGTGGATCTCAACCATGTAATCGGCGCCTAGCTCCAGCGCTTTTTTAAGTCCAAACTTTATATTAGCCCCGTAGCCGCCGTGCGGATGAGTAAAAAATTTCAATCCTAATCGCCTTGCTTCTTCGGCGGTATTGTCATCGGAACCGTCATCTGAAACAATAACTTCATCCAATAAATCTTTTGGAATCCGGCGGTACGTTTCCGCCAATGTCTTTCCGCTGTTCCAGGTTAAAATAATGCCAACTGTTTTGCTCATACTCTTAATATTAATTATAAGCAGTTTCCCACACTTTTTGTTTTTTCGCAATAACGCTTTCCAGCCGAAGTTTAAAGCTTATCTCTTAAAAACAAAAAACTTATACCCTGTAAAATTGAAAAAAGCCGAAACTGCAACCGCTAATAAAGTGCCAACATTAGCCCATAGTTCAGGGCTAATATTACCAATGGGGCTTATAAAGTTTACAACCGCCGAAGCTACTGCCACGTTTAACGCTAAACCAATAAGCCCTATAGACAAATAACTGCCAAATTCTTTCGGCGAACCTAAGCCGCCTTTCAAAAAAGTCCAATGCTTATTCCAAAAATAACCGTTGCCGGCGGCGGCAATAAAAGAAACCGCCTTAAACAAGCTAAAATAAATTCCGCTATAAGCGCCGCTGAACATAATTAATAAATTTAAAATGCCGAAATCCAAAGCGGCGTTTAAAAGGCCAATAACTGCAAACTTTGCAAACTGCCAAACAAATAACAATTTCCGGCCGATAACTCCCGCCAAAAACAAGGTTAGACTGGAAAGGGTGAGCAGCCCTAAAAACAAGAATGCGCCTAAAGCGGCAATGTTAATTTCAGGCAACCAGCCGATATTTTTAAAAACTGGCAAAAAAAATAAAGCCGAAAAAAAGCTGGCAATCAAAACTATTAAAAAATCTTTTCTCTTGGCCATAACTCAGTTCTGGTTAAGTAAGGCGCTGCTTATTAAACGGGCGGTTTGGCGGGCGGCGCGCTCTTTCCAGCCCAGAGTAGTCATAAAAGCCGTGCCAATACGGATGCCGGACGGATCTGCCGGCGGGCGGCTGTCAAAGGGAATTGCGTTTTTGTTAACAATAATCCCCCGTTTAGCTAAAAGATTCTCCGCTTCTTTGCCGCTTACTCCCCGCTTGGCAGTGTCAACTAAAAACAAATGAATATCCGTTCCGCCAGAAACGATCCGCCACCCCAAACGCCTAAACTCTTCAGCCATTGCTTTGGCGTTTTTAACTACTTGCCTGATATAAATCTGGAACTGCGGCCGGCTGGCCTCGTGCAAAGCGGCCGCCATTGCCGCAATCTGGTTTAGGTGCGGACCGCCCTGAAGGCCGGGAAAAACCGCTTTGTTTATCTCGGGCATCAACTCCCGCCGGGCAAAAATCATTGCCGCTCTCGGCCCTCGCAAAGTTTTGTGGGTGGTAGTCATAACTATGTCCGCGTGCGGAAAAGGCGACGGATGAATGCCGGATGCCACCAAACCGGCAATGTGGGAAATATCAGCCAAAAGCAAAGCGCCAACTTTGTCCGCAACTGCCCGAAACTTCTTGAAGCTGACCCGCCGGGGGTAAGCGGTATAGCCGGCAACAATCAGCTTGGGGTTTTCTTTTAGGGCAATTCGCTCAACGGCTTGGTAGTCAATTTTCTCGGATTTTCGGTCCACGCCGTAAAAGACCGGCCGCCACAGCTTGCCGCTGAGGTTTACCTGATGGCCGTGGGTTAAGTGCCCGCCCATATCAAGCCGCATGCCCATAATTTTCTCGCCTATCGGCACCAACCCGAAATAAACCGCCAGATTAGCCGGGGAGCCGGAATACGGCTGGACATTAACTCCCCACTTTTTAGGGCTCACTTTAAATAATTTTAGAGCTCTTTCTTGGGCCAGCCGCTCAACTTTGTCAACAATCTCAGTGCCGCCGTAATAACGCCGCCCTGGATACCCTTCCGCGTATTTATTGGTTAAAACCGAACCCAGCGCCTGCAAAACGCTGTCTGAAGCAAAATTCTCCGAAGCGATAAGGTTAATGGTTTTCTCTTGCCGCTTCTTTTCCTGGTTAATAAGGCTGTCTAACTCTTTATCCATGCTTGAATAATAATAAATAATCAACGGTAAGTAACCGGCAACCGGCGAACGGTTAGCAATGAATGGCCAGCGGCTAACCGCCGAGCCCTTACCGCTCCCCTTCTTCCGCCGCCGGCGGAACGGAAGCCGGAGTGCTTGTCGTTGTTGTTGCTAATCCGGTTTCCGCCGGCGCGGGCGGCGTTTCAACGCTCGGCGTTGAAGTGTCCGGCGCCACAAACAAAAACGGAGTTAGGGTTAAGGCGGTGGCAATGGTCAAAAATATAGTCAGGCCAATGCTTACTCTTCTTTTGAATTTTTTGGAAGCCATGAATTTTAATTTTTTTAAATTAGCCTTGCCTGCGGCGGCTCCAGCTCTTCATACTTAATCTCCACCTTCTTCATTTGGGGAATGCCCCTTTGCGGAATCCAAAGGTAGCCGTTGCTCCTGATTAAATCAAATATCTCTTTGGTAATCTTAACGTCGTTGAGGCAGTAATTTTTCAATTCCTTGATGCGGCCGGCGCGATACATATCAATTGCCTCCAAACCATGGGCGGTTTTGCCAATGCCTAAATTAGCTTCCGCCACATCGCCCAGGCCAACCCGGCGGCCGAAGCTTTTCTCAATTTCTTCCAAAATATCAAAGTGCGGCACCGCCGCCAAGTTGAAGTCAAAATACTTGTTCAGCACCGGCACATCAAAATACTTGCTGCTGTACCCGATTAAAAGGCCGGCATTCCTCAGCAGCTCTCCCAGTTCTTTCAGCTGGCGCTCGTCAAAGCACAAATACTCGTCGCGGTCGTAAGAATAAGCCCCAATCACCGACACCTCCAAATCTTTCAGATTCTCTTTCCCGCCGACATCAGCAAACGAATTTTTTGTTTCTATGTCAAAAACTATTTTATCCATAACATTAAATCCGAAATTCGAATATCGAAATTCGAAACAATGGTTAAATTCTAATAATTAATAAATAAACATTGGTTCATTTTGATTTCCTCATAATGGCGCTGAATATTTTCATTAACTCGGTAGATTCTTGGATTAATGCTTGTTTTTCTCTTTCTAACTCTTTATGGTCATTTATTTCTATCAAGTTTAGCCAATAAGAGGTTTCTTTAGATTCTTTTCTTGAGATTTTGATTCTATGGTTGAAGTCCTTTTTGCTGATAGCTTCGTTGGCTTCGATGTAATTAGCGCCTATTGAACCAGATGATCTTACTAATTGCTTCGCGTCTTCTATATTTACCACTGTTTTTGGCAGTTTTCTAATGAAATTTCTCACTCTCTTGGCAAAAATTAGGCACCTTTCTTCCAAATCGTATCTATTGTTTTGAATTTTGGCCATTAAGTATTTGAATTTGTTTCGGATTTCGGATTTCGTGCTTCGGATTTCATGCTTCAGGTTTCAGATTTTATGCTTCGGATTTAATTATTATACTAGATTAACTGGAAAATTAGAAACAGGCACCACGTCAACAATGCCTATCCGCCACCTTGCTGGCCGCGTAACTCTCCGGCTTGGTTTTG
>CAYVGF010000034.1:0-5359 GCA_964451115.1 uncultured Candidatus Saccharibacteria bacterium | reverse complement strand
TTTAAATTCGGGGGCTGTTTCCGTTTATGTTTAAATTTTTATCAAACTTAAAACCGGCCGGCGACCAGCCTCGGGCCATTAAGCAGTTGGTTGGCGGGCTCAAAAAAGGTTTGAAGCACCAAGTTTTGCTGGGGGTAACTGGTTCCGGTAAAACTTTTACAGTGGCAAAAGTTATTGAGAAAACCAATCGGCCGACTTTAGTGATTACCCACAACAAAACTTTGGCGGCCCAGACTTGCAATGAGTTGCGGGATTTTTTTGGCGAAAACCACGTTTATTATTTCGTTTCTTACTACGATTACTATCAGCCGGAAGCTTACATTCCGTCATCCGACACCTATATCGGCAAGGAAGCGATGATTAACGATGAGATTGACCGTTTGCGCCACGCCGCTACTACCGCTTTACTAACCAAACAGGACGTGATTGTGGTGGCCTCGGTTTCCTGCATTTACAGTTTGGGCGATCCCGACCTTTACCGCCAAAATTTAATTCACTTAAGGACGGGTGACTGGATTGACCGTTCAGAGCTTCAAAGAGCCTTAATCAGGAGCCGGTACACCCGGACCAATTCGGATCTAAAGCGGGCCAGCTTTAGGTTGAGAGGCGATAACTGGGAAGTGATGCCGCCGAATGAGGAGGCAATTTACCGGTTTGAAACTAAAAATGGCTTAATCGGCCAGATTTTTAAGGTTGATCCGGTCAAAGGCTTCCAGGCCGGCAAAACGCCGGCGGTTTCGGAGATGGTTTTAGCTCCGGCCAGGCATTTTGTCACCCACCGGCCGGGAATAGAAAGCGCCTTAAAGCACATTGCCGAAGAACTTGCCGAACGGCTTAAGTTTTTTGAACGGGAAGGCAAGTACTTGGAGGCGGAAAGGCTGGAAAGGCGGACTAAAACCGATATGGAGATGATTAAGGAAATCGGCTACTGCCACGGGATTGAAAATTATTCCCGCCACCTGTCCGGCCGGCTGCCAGGCGCGCCGCCGACTACCCTCCTGGATTATTTCCCGGACAATTTTTTAACCGTGATTGACGAATCTCATGTTACTATTCCCCAGCTAAAAGGAATGTATGAAGGCGACCATGCCCGCAAAAAGACTTTGATTGAATATGGCTTCCGCTTACCTTCGGCAATAGACAACCGCCCCTTGACCTTTGAAGAGTTTAAAGCCAGGGTCAACCAAGTCCTTTACGCTTCTGCCACCCCCGGCCCGTATGAGTTAAAACTGGCCACCAACCCCAAACTGGGCCAGGTGGTGGAGCAGATCATTAGGCCGACCGGACTGATTGACCCTAAAATAACTATTCGGCCTGCTACCGGCCAAGTGGATGACTTAATTAAGCGGATTAAGAGGACAGTCAAAAAAGGCGACCGCGTGCTGGTAACCACCTTAACGAAAAAAATGGCGGAAGATTTGAGCGAACATTTAAAGTCTTTTAACTTGAAAGTCAACTACCTTCACAGTGACGTTAAGACTTTAGACCGGATTAAAATCTTAACCAACCTTAGAAAAGGAGTTTACGAAATTATTGTGGGCGTCAATTTGTTAAGGGAAGGCTTAGACTTGCCGGAAGTTTCGTTGGTGGGCATCTTAGACGCCGACAAGGAAGGATTTTTGCGGAGCGAGACTTCGTTGATTCAAGTTATCGGCCGCGCTGCCCGAAATGCCCAAGGGGAGGTAATAATTTATGCCGACAAGCTGACCCAGTCAATTAAAAAAGCGGTTGGAGAAACTGAGAGACGGAGGCGCAAGCAGATTGCCTACAACAAAAAACACGGCATCACGCCCCAGACCATTATTAAGAAAATTTCTGACATTGTTCCGGCGGAAGCCGACAAACTGCTGGCCATGGAACTTAAAGCAATTCCGGCGTCCCGGCAAGCCCTGCTTAACTTAATCCGCCAAAAAGAAGCTGAGATGAGAACGGCGGCTAAGAATTTAGATTTTGAACTAGCGGCAATTCTAAGAGACGAGATAAAAGTGCTTAAAAGCAAGGTTAAAAAACCGAGCATGTCGAAGGCTGCGAATCGTTAATTATAATCTGCCGGCCAGCGGAAAAAATTATGAATTATGGAAAATCTTTAATTTTTAATTATTAACCAATGACTAACGTCAAATGCTTTAAAATCCTAAATTTCAAACTAATTCGAAATTTAATTTAAAATTATGATCGACAAAATAATAATTAAAGGCGCTAGAGAGCACAACCTGAAAAATATCAACCTAGAGATTCCTAAAAACAAAATTACGGTTTTTACCGGCGTTTCCGGCTCGGGTAAGTCAAGTTTGGCTTTTGATACAATCTTTGCCGAAGGCCAAAGGCGGTACATTGAGTCTTTATCGGCTTACGCCCGCCAGTTTTTAGCCAAGTCAAACAAGCCGGATGTGGACGAGATTGAGGGGCTCTCGCCGGCAATTTCCATTGACCAGAAAAGCCATTCCCACAACCCCCGCTCCACAGTGGCGACAGTGACGGAAGTTTATGACTACCTGCGGGTTTTGTTTGCCCGCATTGGCCGGCCGCACTGCCCGATCTGCGGCCGAGAGATTAAAAAAATGGCTCCCCAGGAAATAGTGGACATTGCCTTGGATTTGGTCAATTCCGCCAAAGGGGTTGGGCTGACCGTTTTGGCGCCGGTGGTGCGGGGCCGGAAAGGGGAGTATTACCAGCTGTTGTATGATTTCTTGAATGCGGGCTTTAGCGAAGCCAGAATTGACGGCAAGTTTCGGTCGCTGCGGGAAAGAATTGACCTTTACCGGCATAAAAAGCACACCATTGAGATTGTGGTCGACAAATTCCATTACGGCACTGATTTCAGCGACAAAGACAACCGCCTGCGGCTGGCCGAAGCGGTTGAATCGGCCTTAAAATACAGCAACGGCCTAGTGACTTTGCTTTTAGGCAAAGCGGAACACACTTTATCCTCCAAATTTACCTGTCCGGAAGACAATTTTTCCTTTCCGGAAATTGAACCCCGCCTTTTTTCATTTAACAGCCCTTACGGCGCCTGCCTGTCTTGCCACGGTTTAGGGGTTAAGAACCGGTTTTCCGAGAAAATCTGCCCCGACTGCGCCGGCGACAGGCTAAACAAAGAAGCGTTGAGCGTTTTAATTAAAGGCAAAAACATTGCGGAACTGGTTAAGATGCCCGTTAACCGATCTTACCTGTTTCTGAGTGGCTTAAAGCTTAAAAAAAGCGAGGAAATTATTGCCGCCGCCCCTTTGCGGGAAATAAAAACCCGGCTGGAGTTTTTAATTGAGGTTGGGCTGGATTATCTGACCCTTGACCGGCGGGCTGGCACTTTATCCGGCGGCGAAGCGCAGAGAATTCGCCTGGCGTCCCAAATCGGGTCCCGCCTGACTGGCACTTTATACGTTCTAGACGAACCCACTATTGGCTTGCACCAGAAAGACAATGACAAGGTAATAAAAACCCTCAGAGAACTGCGGGATTTAGGCAACACGATTTTGGTAGTTGAACACGACGAAAACACGATTCTTGCCGCTGATTATTTGGTTGACATCGGACCGGGGCCCGGCCGGCACGGCGGCGAAGTGGTTGCCGCCGGCAAGATGCCCGATTTGCTGAAAAATAAGTCAACGTCATCCCTGACATTGGAGTATTTAAGAGGCGAAAGAAAAATAGAAGATCCCAAAGCCAGACGGGCTGTTTCTAAGCATCATGACTACCTCAAAATTGTCGGCGCCGCCGCCAACAACTTGAAAAACATCAACGTTAACATCCCTCTGCGGCGGTTCAATGTTGTAACCGGCGTTTCCGGATCGGGGAAAAGCAGTTTGGTTTTTGACGTTTTATATAAAAATCTGGCCAATAAACTAAACGCCGCCAACCATAAGCCTGGCAAAGTCGGATCAATTTTGGGAGTTGAGTATATCAACCGGATTATCAATATCAACCAGTCGCCGATTGGCCGGACTCCCCGATCTAACCCGGCAACTTATGTCGGCGTTTGGAAATATATCCGCGATCTGTTCACCGCTACCGAAGAAGCGCGGGTGCGCGGCTATAAGCCAGGTCGGTTCAGCTTTAACGTCAAAGGCGGCCGGTGCGAGCACTGCGAAGGCTACGGCACGATAGCGGTGACAATGCATTTTTTGCCGACGGTTTATGTATCCTGCGATGTCTGCCGAGGTAAAAGATTTGACCGGGAAACTTTAGAGGTTAAGTATAAAGGCAAGAACATTTATGAAGTGCTGCAAATGACCATTGAGGAAGCCGGGGATTTCTTCAGCAATATCAGCTGGATCAGCGATAAAATGAAGGTAATGAACGAGGTGGGGCTTGGTTATCTTCAGTTAGGCCAGCCGGCGCCGACTTTATCAGGCGGCGAAGCGCAAAGGGTAAAGCTGGCCGCGGAACTGGCCAAACGGGATACTCGCAAAACCCTTTATTTGCTGGACGAGCCGACTACTGGTTTGCACTTTGATGACATCAAAAAATTAATTAAAGTAATCCAGAAACTTGTTGACCGCGGCAACACGGTGGTGGTTATTGAGCATAATTTGGACGTGATAAAATCAGCTGATTGGGTAATTGATTTAGGCCCGGAAGGCGGGGAAAAGGGAGGAGAAATAGTGGCGGAAGGGCCGCCGGAAGCAATTGCAAGAAAAGCCGGCAGTTACACGGGCCAGTATTTAAAGAAAGCGTTAAAAAACCCCTTTAAATAGGGGTTTATTTGCCGATAACCGGCCGGTTGGGCAGTTCGTGGCAATTGTAACAGCGGGCTTCATAGCTTTCAGCGCCGCCGGGTTTGTTTTCCGGCTCGCGGTAATCGGACGGTTTTCCATCTGACAGCCGTTGAGGCAAGAAAGCGGGCTGGCCGCACTGCTTGCAGTAAGAATGAAGTAGAATTATTTCGCCCAGATTTTTAACTAAACCGAAGAGCTGTAAAGTTGAGCCGTAAGGCTCCCGCCGGAAGTTCAGCATTAAGCCGGCGGCTAAAATGTCGTAACCTAAATCAAGCAACCGGTCGACAACCTGAAAAAAACCGGAATCAGCTTTAAAGAACTGGACCTCATCAAAAGCGATAACGTCAAACCGCCGCCCTTGTTCCGCTTCTTTTCGGCTGATAATTCGGAAAATTTTTTCCGGTTTGTTGGCCGGGACGTCTTCGGCAACCATAGTTCGGCCATGGAAGTTTTTTATTTTATTTTGGCCGCTTCTGGTGTCTGTTGTTGGCTTGATAACCAGAACCCGTTTCCGGCCGAATTTTTGGTAAACATCTATTTTCTCCATTAAGGTGCCGGTTTTATTAGAAAACATATTGCCGGCAATAACAGTGATACTGCCTCTTATACTTCTCATAAACCGAGCCCTCCTTTTTAAGTGGCTG
>CAYVGF010000033.1:0-5522 GCA_964451115.1 uncultured Candidatus Saccharibacteria bacterium | reverse complement strand
CCAAGAGAGGAGAATTAATGCTTACTGTTCTTGATCGGTTAATGTCAGGAGTAGAATTCTTCGCTGATTTTAGCATGATGATGATGACTTCTCGGTATGGCGAGTCTTTATCGAGTATGCAACGGCGGTCAGCCGAACAACAATTCTTTATTGGCAAAAAAGACGATTTATCTTCTCAAGAAAGAAAAAGAATCAGGGATATAATTTATTACTTAGAAAGAAACAATTTAGTTGTTAAAAATAAATCCCGATTTCAAATAACTCCTAAAGGGATAAAAAAAGCTAAAGAGCTTCGTTTAAAATTTCCTCACCTTAAACCATACGAAAAAGTTAAATCTGAAAATCCTATTTTGATAAGTTTTGACATCCCTGAAAAGTTTAGACCCAAAAGAAGATGGCTGAGGGAAGTTTTGAGTAATCTAGGGTTTAAATTCATTCACCGGAGCGTATGGATCGGGTTTGTTAAAATCCCCGAACAATTTATTAAAGATCTTGAAGAGTTAAAAATCAGCCGTTATGTTGAAATAATTGAGCTGTCAAACACCGGCACTATAAAGAAATTGAAAAACTAAATATTAGCTTCATCTAGCATTACTCACTAGAAAATAAAAGACCGCGAAAAGCAACTTGTATACTTTTGAGCTCTAAATAGCAAATAATAGAAAATAACAGAGAAGCGGCAGAGAACAGCAAGAATAAGCACAAATAAGCATAAGTGATAAACATGAACGACGATCGTCGTTTATATTTATCAATCTTTGCTTGAAATTTAATATTGGGTTAACGCTATTGGATTAACGCTGCGGTGATACTAAGTATTGATAAATTACGATTTATAAGGTATAAGAACAGCAGAATCTTAAAACCATAAAAGAAAGGAGCGCTGATGTCAGAAAGATTTAGGTTTTATCCGTTTAAAGAAGCCCGAATTTATCGGGCGGAAAGGTTTCTCACCAAATTTAACCCCGATGCGGGGAAATACTGGGTTAGCACAAAACCGTTTAGTGTTTGCGACATACGGCCCGGTTACTGTGATGAGATTCAGGATCCGGAAAGGGATTGGTTGATTATTGACAAAAAAACCGGTGATCTTGCTGTCTTTAGCGATGATCAGATCCGCTGGTTTTTTGCCACCCGCGGTTCTCTTGAGTCTGCCATTGAGCAAGCCAAGAAAAGCTTAAGACGAAACCAGGGATATTACCCCTTTTATTTCCATAAAGATGGAAATGAGGTTTTATTCTGGTTGATGGAGCAGAAATTTGGCGAGAGAGCCCAATGGCACGGGATTATTATTGAGAGAAATAAACGCAGAACTTGGTATAAGTTAACCCTAAAAAAGGCAGATAAGAATAAATAGTTTGACAACAAGCGTATAAGAAAGACGATCGTCGTTCTTATACGCTTTTTTGTTTTTAATAAAAGCGCGCCACTATACTATATGCACTTCATGTATTTTATGTACTTCTTCACTTACCTTTGCATGTTACTATTGACAATAGGTATTATCTATGATATACTCTTAAAAGTTCCAATAAAATAAAAAGGAGGGATCATGGATCCTTACACTATTGCTTCTGTTGTTGGTATTTTGTGGTTTGCCACCGTTCTAGGTGGCATCGTCATCGGGACGATTTTCGCTCCTGGTGGTGACAAAACCCGTCGCCAATAACCCGCTGGAAGGGCTTAGCCCTTCCTTTTTTATTTGCTTTTATTGGCTTAATAGATAACAGGCTAAATAACAATTAAGTACCAAAATTCAAATTCTGCCGAAAAAAATAGGGTGGAAAAATCAAAAAAAAGTTTGCCATTAGAAGTTTCTGCTTGCCGCTTTATGGATGACCCAGCACTACATGCTACCGTACGCTTTCCTGAGCGTTTCTAAACTCACTGCGTCTTTAATCTTGAAATCTCCAACCGCAGTCCTTACCAGCTTTGTCAGGTAAGCGCCCGTACCCAACGACTTGCCAATATCTTCCGCTAAGCTTCTGATGTAGGTGCCGGAGTAGCACTTAACGTAAATGCTTAAAAAAGGCGGCTCCCACTTTTCAAGCTTTAACTCTTTAATAAAAACCTTCCGCTTGGGCAGGTTTATTTTTTCGCCAGCCCGAGCATATTTGTAAGCCGGCCTGCCTTTAACTTTAACAGCCGAATAAATCGGCGGCGTTTGCCAAATCTCGCCGGTGAACCTTTTTAAAGCTTCTTTTATTTCTTCTTTGGCAATGTCTTTGATTATTTCCTTAGCGCCGGCCACATTTTTAATTATTCCTTCCGGATCGCCGGTGCTGCTTGTCTTGCCCAGCTCCAAAACCGCCTCATACTCTTTCTGCGAATTTTTCAGCCAGCGCTGAAGCTGGCGGGTTGAATCTCGCCCGACGCCGACTACCAGCACTCCTTCTGCGAAAGGATCCAGCGTGCCGGCGTGGCCAACCCTTCTTTCGCCGGTCAGCCTTTTAACTGCCGCCACCACCTGGTAGGAAGTTAAGCCCGGCGGCTTGTAAATATTTAAAATCATTTCTCCAATATCCTTCATTTTACAACTTAAATCAAATAGGGTTATTATTTTAGTTAGAACCTAAGACAACTCAAAAAAGGAGATAAAAGTGAAAAGGAAAACGCTGTTAGGTTTGATTATTGTTTTTTTACTTATTTTAGCCGCTTATTATCTGTTGTTTCAAGATCCTTCTCCGCCTCTGCCGGATTTTTATTATCCGCCGCCTGACATTGATTACCGGATTGCCTTTTTAGTCAACGACTGGTCGGTGCGCATCGGCAGCGGCAACGCTTATTCCGTGTCTGGTTTTTTAATTAAAAAGAATTTAATTTTGACCGTTGCTCATTTTGCGGATTATGTTCCGTTAAACTGCCGGGTATTTTTAAACGGCAGAGTCTATAAAGGCGAAGTGGAGAAAGTGGGCACTTTTGAAGATGCGGCAGTTATCAGAATTGACCAAAACGACCCTCTGCTGAAGCCGTTTGAACTATCCTGGCGGCCGCTGGCAGTGGGGGATTCGGTTAGGGTTTTAGGCATCCATCTTCACCCCCGGTACATCAGCCAACTCAACCAGGCTATCAACAGGCCGGATTTATTCGTGCCGATTGTCAAGGATTACTTCGGTTTTCAGGGCAGCCGGTTTTACAGTCCCGAAGCGGTTTACCACGACCTGAAAGGGGTTATCGTTGACGTTAATTTTAAATTGAACTTGTCTAATCTGGTTTACTCAACCGAAAGAGACTCAACCCGTTCTCTGGTGGTGAGATATGCCGTTATTAAGTTGGATTCAATTCATCTTGGCAGTTTGGGCGGCATGAGCGGCAGCGCTGTTTTAAGAAACGGCCGAGTAGTCGGCATTTTAACTTTTGAGAAAGCCGGCGAAAACCTTACTCTTTCGGTTAACAATGATTCGCTGACCCTGCCGGCCCGCAGGACGATTATTGCAACTCCCATTCCTTACGTAAAAATTTTGCAGTTTTAATCCCGCTCCCAGCGGGATTTTTTATTTGTGTTTTTCTGCCTTTTTGATATGATAAATAATAACTTTTCCATTATGGATTACGCTAAAATTTCACGGCTATTTTTATTTTTGGTGCCTTTCACGGTTTTAATCGTGGTGTCTGACACCTTGTTCCCTTTTATTGTCGGCAAGTACTCTTTCTTCCGCGGAATGGTTTTGGCGGCGCTGGTGATGTTCTGCGTTGAGCTTTTAGTTGGCGGCAAGTCTGAATTTTACTGGCGCCGGCTAGTTCAGATAATCAAATCGCCGCTTTCAATCGCGGTTATGGCTTTCGGGCTGGTTTATATTTTGGCCGGCGTTTTTGGCGTCAACCCTCACTTTTCTTTTTGGTCTAACTTTGAGCGGGGTGAAGGCGGTTTCCAAATTTTGATTTTGGTCGTTTACTTTTTGCTTTTGAGAACTTTGTTTACCCAGCCGTCCCACTGGCGTAAGTTCTTTTGGCTCTCAATCATTGCCGCCGGTTTGATGACTTTATACGGCATCTTTGCCGCTTTGAAGTTTATTGATTACAATCCCCAAAATCCAACTCTCAGCGGCCCGTTTTTCAAAACTTTTTACTGGGCGATCGGCCCGGGTTTGAACGAGGCTAATTTCCGGTTTTCCGGCTCCATTGGCAACCCATCTTACACTGGCGCTTATATGCTCTTTATCCTCTTCTACGCCTTCTACCTTTTGGGCGTTTACCGTTTAAAACAAAAGAAGCATTTGGTTAATTTATTGGCTTTTGTTTCGGTAATCTCGGTTTTCGTTTTATTCCTAGCCAACACTCGCGGCACATTTATCGGGTTTTTTGCCGGCCTGGCTGTTGCAGCCCTTTATTTGGCTTACGCCAAGAAAAGATTTCGGAAGCTGATTTTAATTTCTTTTTTAACCGTTTCAATTTTGCTCAGTTTGGGCTTCGCCTTTAAAAATACCAAGTTGGTCAAATCTCTGCCCGGCTCAAGGCTTTTCCAGATTTCTTTAAACGCCAAAACTTTTGGCGATCGGGTAATTATGTGGAAGATTGCCTGGGCTGGTTTTGAGCAAAGGCCGCTTTTAGGCTGGGGACCGGAAAATTATCTGGAAAACTTTGAAAGGAATTACCAGCTTGATTACTTCAAACCGACTCAAGGTTTTGGCGCCTGGTTTGACCGCGCCCACAGCATGATCTTTGATTACCTGGCGGCAACCGGCGTTTTAGGTTTGCTGAGCTACCTTTCAATTTATGTTGTTTTAGGCATTGCTCTTTTTAAATCCATTAAGTCCAAGGTTAAAGAAGGCCAAGGGTTTCATGTTTTGGTGAATGCTTTGCTGATTGCCCTTTTTGTTTCTTACTTAGTGCAAGGGCTGGTTTTATTTGAGGTGCTTACCGTTTATTACAACCTGTTTGCGGCCTTGGCTTTTGCCGGATTTTATTTTGCCCAAACCAAAGAAAACCGATTAACCGTCCAAGCCAATGTTTAAAGTTGTAAAACAAATTGCCATAACAGCCGTTATTGTGGCTTCGCTTGCCGGGATTTATTACGGCGCTTATATGCCGCTGCGGACCGGCAAAATGTATATTCAAGCCAAGCGAGCTTTGGCTAACGGCAGGTACGCCACTCTCGGCGAGATGTTCAAGGCTTACGACAAAGTTTTTAATTACCCTTCGCCGGTCGGCAAGGAAGAAGCGGTTAAGTTTTTAACCGTTGACGTGGTAGATTTGTTAAACACCCGAAAACTGCCGGAAAACGCCGCCAAAGGCCTGGTTGATTACATTGAATCCAAGATAGATCCCCAAAATCTCCAGAATCTGCTGTTTATGGGTTATGCCTACAATATTTTGTGGAACGACTTCAAAAAAGACGAATACTTTAAAACAGCGGTTGAGTATTACCAAAAAGCCCGCGCCATAGGGCCGAAAGTGCCCCAGCCGCTTTACGCTTTGTACAACCTTTACAAAGATGCCGGCGACAGTTTTAAACAGGAAGAAATCGGCCGAATTATCTTAGATTTTTGGCCCAGCGACGAAGCGATTAAAGAAGAGCTTGC
>CAYVGF010000032.1:1539-5881 GCA_964451115.1 uncultured Candidatus Saccharibacteria bacterium | reverse complement strand
GTATAATGCGGGAACAATTAACCTAAATAAGGTTAAATCCGAAATCCGAAATTCGAAACAAATTCTAATACTTAATACCTAAACTTAAAAACACCAGGTTAAAGTTTGTCATTTGCCCGTCGTCTGCCTGCCTTGCCTGCCGCCTGCCTGCCGCAGGCAGGGCAGGCAGGCGTCAGGTAGGGATTTTATCTGTAATTTGTCATTTGGCATTGGGATTTGTTTAGAAATTAGATATTAGAAATTAGAAATTATATCTTACATCCCTTGATCCCCCGCCCTTGATTCCCCGAGAAGTCGGGACAGGCATAATTCGTGAGCGCAAGCGAGCTTTACTTTGGAATTTGACATTTGATATTGGTTTGTTATTTGGCATTTGAGCTTTGTCATTTATTTATCATTTGCCATTTAGCGTTTAGTTTCGTTAATTGGGGCAACTAGCAATTAATTCGCCGTATTGTCTTTTTTCCTGTCTTTTGTTAGATTTAACTTGTTTTAAAATTATGAAATACAACCCAAACATTGTTTACGTTTCAGTGTATCCCGGCGCCGGCGGCGATGACGCCAAGGACTGGGCCGAGATGCTTTTAAAGATGTATGCCGGCTACGCGGACAAGCGCGGCTTCAAGCATTATTTGGTTCACGACAATACCTTGGAAATTAGGGGCGAGGGCATTTACCATTTGCTGAAATACGAGCCGGGCGTTCACCGGCTGGTTAGAATTTCGCCCTTTGATTCCAAGCATAATCGCCACACCTCGTTCGCCTTAGTGGAGGTCCTGCCGGAAGTTGCGGAGATTGACATTGCCCACCTTAAAATTCCAGCTGATGATTTGAAGTTTGAATTTTTCCGATCCTCCGGTCCCGGCGGCCAGAACGTCAACAAAGTTGAAACGGCAGTGCGCGTTATCCATCTGCCAACCGGCATTGCCGCCGCCTCCCAAGTGGAGAGATCCCAGGCGCGCAACCGGGAACGGGCGCTGAAACTGCTCAGAATCAAGCTCGCCAAGCTGTTAGAGGAAAGGCAGGAAAGCGACTTGGCCCGGCTGAGGGTAAAGGTTACCCCGGAGTGGGGGCATGAGATTAGGTCTTACATCCTCCACCCTTACAAGTTAGTGAACGATAAGCGGTTGAAAGTTAAGATTAACAAGGTAGAAGAAGTGCTGGCTGGCAACCTTGATTTAATCTTGGAAAAATCAAATCCAGCCGGCATTAAGGTTGATTAATTTAATTTTGTGTTATAATAAACAAAGAGAGGTTGCCGTAGAGGCCCGATTTTTTATCAAGCAAAAGAAAAACCGAAACAATTGTTATGATTACCTTTAAAAACGTTACTAAAATTTATCGCAACAACGGACGCGAGTCCGTGGCTCTGGAAAAAGTTTCATTCAAAATCCAACCTAACGAATTCGTTTCTTTAGTCGGCAAATCCGGCGCCGGCAAATCCACAATCATTCGGCTGCTGATTGGCGAAGAAAAGCCGACAGAAGGGCGGATTTATTTCGGTTCCTTTGAAGTGGAAAAGCTTAAGTCTAAAGAGCTGCCTGAGTTTCGCCGCCATATCGGCGTGGTTTTCCAGGATTTCCGGTTACTGGAAAAGAAAAACGTTTTTGAAAATGTGGCTTTTATTCTGGAAGTGGAAGGCTATCGCCAGCAGGAAATCAATGAACTGGTGCCCCAGGTTTTGGAACTGGTCGGCTTGGGCGACAAGTTGTTTAAGTTTCCGGCCGAACTTTCCGGCGGCGAAAAGCAGAGAGTGGCGATTGCCCGGGCGATGATTAACAAGCCGGACGTGATTATTGCCGACGAACCGACCGGCAATCTGGATCCCCACAACAAATGGGAGGTGATTAACTTGCTTAATAAAATTAATGAGCTGGGCAGCACCGTTATCCTAGCCACCCACGACAAAGAAATTGTTAACAAGCTAGGACAGCGGGTCATTACCTTAGAGGACGGAAAGGTTGTCAGTGATGAAGTTCATGGCGAGTTTCACGTTTAAGGGATATAATAATTAGGTTCTAAATTTATGATAAATATTTGGCGGATAATAAAATTTGGTTTCCAAAACTTTTTAAGGAACCGTTGGCTGGCGGTTTCCACTATCAGCATTATGGTGCTGACTTTGTTTGTTTCCGAAGGGCTTATTTTGTTCAACGCTTTTTCCCAAAACGCGATTAACTCCATTCAGGATAAAGTTGATATCAGCGTTTACTTCAAAAGTACTGCGCCGGAAGACAGCATTTTAAATATCAAAAGAGTTTTGGAGGGCTTTGATGAGGTAAAAACTGTCAGCTACACCTCTAAAGAAGAGGCTTTGAAAATCTTTAAAGAAAAGCATGCCGGCGATGAAACTATTACCAAAACCTTAGATGAGCTCGGCGAAAATCCGCTTTTGCCGTCTTTGAATATTAAAGCCAAAGAGTTGAGCCAGTACAGCACAATTGCTTCTTATTTGGATTCCCCGTCTTTGAAAGATATTGTTAACAAAGTTACCTACGCCCAAAATACCACCATCATTAACCGCCTCCGCAAATTAGTTGACGCCCTAAATATCGGCGTTTTTAGTTTAACTTTGTTCCTGGCTTTCTTGGCGGTGGTGATTACCTTCAACACCATTAGTTTGGCGATATTTTCCAATCGGGACCAGATCGGCATTATGAGGGTGGTTGGCGCTTCCAACCGGTTTATTCGCGGGCCCTACATTGTGGAGGGTATTATCTACGGTGTCATTGCCGCCGTTATCGGTTTTGTTGTTTTTATTCCTCTGATTAACTTTTTGTCTCCGAAACTTTTGAGTTTCCTGCCCACCTTCAATTTGAAAGCTTACTTTGGCGACAACATTTTTTCTTTATTCTTTTATCAACTGGCTTTAGGGGTTGGCTTGGGGGTAGTTTCAAGCATTATCGCCATCCGCCGCTACTTAAAGGTTTAGGGCGTTTGTTTTTAGCAAGAACAACAAAAGCCTCAACTGATGAGTTGGGGCTTTTTGGTTGGTTTACTCCAAAATTACCAGACAAGCGTTCATTGTGTCTAAAGAAGCAAAAACACCGTTTACTTTAACTTTTTTGCCGGCCTGGATGTCTTGAAAGTTGATTCTGGCTCCAGTTTTGGTTTGGAGTTCGGTTTTTGAGTCAATTTTAATTGCCATTGTCCTGCCGGCGGGGTAGAGAATTTCAATGGATTTGTCGGCCGGGTTTATTTTTTGAACTTTCCCGCTGATTAAATCTTCGCCGCAGGTCAGAGCGTTGCTGCCCCGGTCGGTTTTTTGAAGCGTAAAAATAACCGCCGCCCCGATTAAAATTAAGATTAAAACCAAAGAATTAACTGCAATCTTTTTCATTAGCCTAATTATATCACATCTCCCCCCCAACCCAACAAAAAGGAAAAAGGTGTCAGGAACCTTTTTTCACTTTTCCGGCAAAAAAGGAAAAAGGTGTCAGGAACCTTTTTTCACTTTTCCGGCAAAACGAAAATGTCAATTTCAAAAGTTTTTACAACTTATTTTTAACAAGATTATTTCATATGGTATATTAATAACAATGTCCCGATCTGCAAGAACAGATATTGGCAATCATATATACCATGTTATAAACAGGGCTAACGCTCGCCAGAAAATATTTAAGACCGATAAGGATTTTGAAGTTTTTGAAAAAGTTTTAGCAGAAGCCCAGGAAAGAACTCAGATGCGTATCTTGGCTTACTGTATAATGCCCAATCACTGGCATTTAGTGCTTTTACCCAGAAATGATGGGGACTTGTCAAAGTTTACCGGATGGCTTACTTTGACGCACACTCAGCGTTACCATGCGTTTTACAACACTGTTGGTTATGGCCATTTGTATCAAGGCAGATATAAGTCGTTTGTTGTGCAAAGAAATGATTACTTTCTGCGCTTGTGCAGGTATGTGGAGCAAAACCCTTTAAGAGCTAAATTAGTTAATAAAGCTCAAGATTGGTTGTGGTCAAGCTTGTGGCGCAGGGAGTGTGGTACTGACAAGCAAAAGCAATTACTATCAATTTGGCCTGTTCCCGTACCCGATGATTATATTTCATGGGTTAATACCAAAATAACGAACGAAGAATTATTATTAGTTCGAGAAAGCATAACAAGAGGCCGGCCTTACGGCAACGAAAACTGGACAAAGAAAATTGTTGGCCGATTTGGTCTTGAATCAACGGTTAGGAAACGAGGCAGACCTAAAAAAGGTTCCTGACACCTTTTTTGACATACAGACCTAAAAAAGGTTCCTGACACCTTTTTTGACATATTTTTGCTGCCGGGCAGGGCATTCTCACTGCTCATCCTGAATAATATTCAGGATTGCGCTTTAAAAACCCCCGG
>CAYVGF010000032.1:0-1439 GCA_964451115.1 uncultured Candidatus Saccharibacteria bacterium | reverse complement strand
AATATCCCAGTTATTATTTGGGTATCAACAATTGATTTTTTGCTGCCGGGCAGGGATTCGAACCCCGATTAACGGATCCAGAGTCCGCTGTCCTACCATTAGACGACCCGGCAATGTTAAGAATCTTATCAAAATTTCCCTTATAATTCCATATAACGCTTATTTTTTCAACATCATCAACTATGGAGGTCCGACCTCCATAATTCGACCTCCATAATTTTGACAAATAAAAAAGCCACCGGTGAAGGTGGCTAAAAATTGGTGGAAAGGCGGCTCTGGAGCGCGCGGAACTGCTGTACAGGCAGTTTCACGAGCCACCTTTCCTTGTGCTGGTTTTAGTATAGCAAAGTGATTTTTCTTGTCAAGATCTTAAAAGGGCGCGCAGTCAGGCCAAATGGCGCAAAATGCGCGAATTCAGGGTATAATAAAGGCATGAAGTATGCGTTTTGGGGCACGCCCAGGTTCGCTGAAATTATTTTAAGCAAATTAATCGCCGCCGATTTTTCACCGGAGGTTTTGATTTGCAACCCCGACCGGCCGGCGGGCCGCAAACAAGTTTTAACCCCGCCGCCAACAAAGCGGTTGATTGAGCGGCTCAACCAGGCCAGTGGCCACAAGGTGCAGATTTTCCAACCCGCCAAACCTAGCGCGGCTGACTTTAAGAAAATTCTCGCCGGCCTGGATTTGTCCGTAATTGCCGCTTACGGAAAAATTATTCCTGCCGAAATTTTGTCTCTGCCTAAACTAGGCGCAATCGGCGTCCACCCTTCGCTTTTGCCGAAGTATCGGGGGCCAACTCCGATTCAGTCGGCTATCTTAAGCGGTGACCGCCAAACCGGCGTTACCTTATTTTTAGTGGACGACAAAGTGGACCACGGCCCGATTTTAAGCCAAGCCCGGCTGGATGCCGATCTTGGCGATTTGGATTATCTGTCGGCGGAGGCAAAACTGGCTGAGTTGGGCGCCGAGCTGTTGATTAAAACCTTGCCGGATTATTTAAGCGGCAGAGTAAAACCTTGGCCCCAAGACGAGAAGTTGGCTTCAGCAACCAAAAAATTCTCGGCGGCAGACGCTGAAATAAATTACCAATACCTAAAATCAGCTTGGGAAGGGAACGCTTCGGCGGCGGCAAAAATCTTTAACGCTATCCGGGCCCTAAATCCGGAACCGGGAGTTTGGACTATAGTTGAGGAGCCGATCTGGAACGCCAAGCCCGGCGAGAGAGTTAAACTTTTGGCGGCGGAGCTAACGCCAAGCCGCAACTTAAGGATTACTAAAATCCAGATTGCCGGCAAAAAACCAAAAAGAGTTTAATCCGCGTTCATGCGCACTTGCGCTTAATTTAATTGCGCCTTTTTATCTCCCTCTTCCCCCGGATACTATAATGACCGATCGGTCATTATAGTATCCCGGTGTTGAAACTGTTATTTGGTAGAAGT
>CAYVGF010000031.1:4601-5888 GCA_964451115.1 uncultured Candidatus Saccharibacteria bacterium | reverse complement strand
TTAGCCTAGTTTTTATTGACAACCAGGTTTTTTTTAGCGAAAATAGAAAAACAAGCCGTTGTAGCTCAGCTGGCAGAGCATCTCCATGGTAAGGAGAAGGTCCGCGGTTCGAATCCGCGCAACGGCTCAGGTTTCATTGACTTTAAAGCGGTTTTAAATTAAGTTAAAATAACTATGGCTCAAGGAAAATTTACCGAGAAATTAATAAGATTAAGGTGCGAAAAATGCAAGCGCCGAAATTATTATACTCGCAAAAACAAAAAATCAGTTGAACGCAAGATTGAACTGAAAAAATTCTGCAAGTGGTGCAAGGCCCATACTGTCCACAAAGAAACCAAGAAATAACAGCTATTAATGACTAATGACTAATTTCTAATTTCGATTCAAATTCTAATGATTTAATTGATTAATTTATAAACAAACTTCTTAAATTTAGTTTAAACATTAGGTCAATCATTCATTAGTAATTATTCAAAATTTGAAATTCAGATTGAAATTGCATTTTGAATTTCGGATTTTGGATTTTAACAGGTGAACCAGTGTTTCGAATTTCGGATTTCGAATTTCGGATTTTAACATATGGGGGTGTCGGTTAATGGCAAACCATCGGTCTCCAAAACCGAGACTGGGGGTTCGAATCCCTCCACCCCCGCAGATTATTTTGACAAGTATCCGCCCCTGTCAAAATTATTTTCCGGAGGGATTCAAATTGAAAAAGGCTTAATAATCAATTAAGCCTTATTTATTTGACTTCTTTCTTAAAATGGGTTAATTTACCGGGAGTTTTTTGCAAATTAAATAAATAAAGGAGAAAAGATGGAAAAGTGTCTAAGTGTTCGTCAGCCATACGCTTACTGGCTGGCCAGAGGTTACTACGAAGCCTTAGTTTTCCCCCGAAACACAAAATACAGAGGTAAAGTTTTGATTTACGCTCCCTTGCGGCAGGTTGAAGTTGAAAGTTATGAAAGCATAATGGACGATGATCTTTTTGAGGATGTTAGAAAATTAGTAATTGGCGCGATTATTGGATCAGCCGAACTCGAAAGAGTAAAACAGGCTAAAAAAACTTGTTATTATTGGTTTTTTAAAAATACCGAACTTTTTCAAAAACCAATTCCAATAAGAGGAGAGTCTTGGTTTTTTAGCATTTCTTCTGGATTATTATCCAACAGGCCACTGATTCGTTATGTTGCAATCACTATTAAGGGTAAAAAATTTTATAGGCCGGAATACGTTTCTAAATAATTGTTTATCCTTTTTCAAACAGCGCTCAAGCGCTGTTTTTAT
>CAYVGF010000031.1:2180-4501 GCA_964451115.1 uncultured Candidatus Saccharibacteria bacterium | reverse complement strand
ATACCGTGATTAAGAAAGCCGGTTAATTGGATTTGGCCGTTGATAATAATTTTGCCGGTGTTGGCCAAATCGGAAACAACAAAGTATTTTTCCTTGTCAATGTCAGGATTGACTTTGCGGGCAATCAGCCAAGCGAAGCCCTTGTCGGAGCTGGCAACGGCCGGGTATGCGTACCTGCCGCCAATTCGGTAATTAGTTTTCCAGATTTTAACGTAACGGCGCTTTGTAAACCTGGGCCCGACTTGGCTTAAAGGCTTTTCAAAGCCAAAGTCATTGATTTTATAATTCCAAAATGAAGGAGCAAGGGGAGCTTTGGGGTAGGGAGATTGCTGAAGGATTGCCAGAATCATCTTTCCGATTGATTTAGCGCTGATTGGTTCGGCTTGGTACCAGCCGGCGGCGGCAAAGGCAGCTGTTATTTTCTGGCTGTTTTCCGCCAAGAAAACCAGGCCGATCGGCTCTTTGGGGGTCCCGGTTATTGTTTCGGAAAAATTCAGCCGAGATTCAGCAAAAATTTCCTGGACGGTTGGAATATTAGAGACAACCTCAACTTTGTTAAGCGTGAAATTAATGCCGGCCATAAGAAACTGGGTTAAGGAAACATAAACCGCAACCGCCAAAACTCCTAAAAAACCGGCAACATATTTTTTAAGGCGGTTGGGAATAATAGATGAGGCCTGGTAATGGTAATAGGGGAGGCGTTTGGCTTTTAGCCATTCCGTCAAGGCAATGCCGGCAATTAACCAGGCGGCAGCCAGCAAATATCCGCCCAAAACATCGCTGAGATAATGAACCCCTAAGTAGATTCGGCTGAAGCCGAGCAGGAAGATAAATAATCCGCTCCAAAAAAGAACATTGATTTTAATCGGCCAGCCGCGGGTTTCTCTCAGCAGGACATAGCCCAGGAAGCCAAAAAATGCTACTGCCACTGTTGCGTGGCCGCTGGGGAAAGAAAAGGAATTGAGGCTGTAAAGCGATCCAAGGGGACGGGGCCGGCTGATTATTTCTTTAGCTAAAAAAACAAACAATTCACTGCCGACAACGGTTGCCAACATCGGCAAAACATAAATCTTTTTTCCGTTTAACCAGAAAATGATTACCGCCAACGAAACCGTTATTAAAACCATTTCCCACCGCCCTAAAGCAGTAATCCAGAAGAAGAACTTTGCTAAAATCGGCACCCGGAAGGCTTGAATTAAATTATCAATTTTAATATCCAGCTGAGTTATAGCCTTGGCGTTGACCACATTTTCTGTTAAGCCGCCCAGAAGAATTAAAAAGTAAAGGAAGATAGCGGCTAAAATTGTTAAAGGCAGGCCGGTGAAGGTTTTGATGTCTAACCTCCGCTTTAAAAATCTGATTAAATTCGGGTGGCGGCTGATAAAGTTCTGAAAGCGCGGTCTTTCGATTACGGCGCTTATTGTTAGTTTAACGCTAGATTTAAAGAGGCTCCAGAGTTCCTTTCCTTTTGTAATTGCTATTTTTTTGATTAGATACAAGATTATACCGGCAATTAGGATGATAAAAACTGTCCAGCCGATCCGAGAAAACCAAATCTCCGCTAAATTTAATGATTGGGCAAAAATATATCCGCCTAAAATCCATTCCAGTCCCCAGCCAATTCCGCCTAAAACATTCCAAAAGATAAAAGAAGACAGCTTCATCTCCATCATGCCGGCAATGAAGGGGGTTATTTCCTTAATGGTCGGGATAAACCGGCCAAGAAATACGCTTTTAGGGCCGTGTTTTTTGAAAAAAGCTTTACCTTTTGCGAAATGCGCTTCTTTTACAAACCAGACATGTTTTCGGGCCCATTTTTTGCCATATTTTTTGCCCAGGTGGTAGTTTAAATTATCGCCGGCGATTGCCCCTAAAATAGCTGAAATCAACAGGATAAAAAAATTAATGCCGCCCTGAGCAGAGGCGGCGCCTAAAACCAAAAGAATAGCGGAGCCGGGGATTATCATTCCAATCCCGATTGTTGTTTCCAGCATCGCTATCAAAAAACCAACCAGATAACTGGCATGGGGCAGGGCGTTAATTAGGCCGGCTATATTGTCAATGAAGGCATTAAGCATAAGCTTATTCTATTTTAAGGCGTTTTCGGAAGGCTGTAAATTAATCTTACAAACAGAACGGCTTAAGAAGGTTTATAACCAGCTTAGCTTTTTTAAAATAATTATTCCCAAAGCGGAGGGTAGAGGACTCGAACCTCTAAGGGCTTTCGCCCGCCGGTTTTTCTGATCAGGCCAGGTTTTATATTGAGATAATTATTCCCAAAGCGGAGGGTAGAGGACTCGAACCTCTAAGGGCTTTCGCCC
>CAYVGF010000031.1:0-2080 GCA_964451115.1 uncultured Candidatus Saccharibacteria bacterium | reverse complement strand
CTTACCATTCGGCGCAACCCTCCGCTTTGGGAATATAGCTATCTTAAATCATAAAACATTAGACTTCAAATCGGCGTAATCTTTCTCAAAATTAAGAATAATCATAATCTGCTTACTTTTCAAACAATTTTTCAAGTCTTTAAGACAAAAACTTGACCCTTAATCCTGTTTCCATTACCTTGAATAAGGTTCTTAAAACAAATAAAAAAGGAGAGCTTATTATGTGTGGTGTGACTGGCATTATCTTGAAGAATGAGCAAAACATTGCTCAGCACATTTACACAGTGCTTTATAATTTACAGCACCGGGGACAGGAATCAGCCGGGATTTGTGTGAGTAATAACCAGCGTTTCTTTTGCTACAAAGATGCCGGCACTTTGGATAAGGTTTTCGGGCAAGTTGATTTATCGGATTCTTACTGGCAAGGACAGATTGGATTAGGCCATGTAAGATATGGCACTTCCGGCGCGATCGGCGCAAAAGTTGAAGCCGCCCAGCCAATGATTGGTACCTTTCGCGGGAAACCCTTCTTCCTGGTTTTTAATGGCAACATTACGCCAGGAGGGATTAACTTCCTGAGTCGCAAGCTGAAGATTGGAACTTATAGTAATTTAAGCAAACGCCCAGCTTACCTGGACACCCAGTTAATTGTCAGGGCAATTGAGCTGTCTAGGAAGAAAAATTTTAGAAATGCTTTGGTTGAAGTATGCCAAAACTTAATCGGCGCGTTTTCAATGGTTGCAATGTATGAAGATTCTTTGTTGGCGGTAAGGGATAAATGCGGTTTCCGCCCTCTTGAATTTGGCCGAATGAACCGAGGAGGATTTGTTATTTCCTCTGAAGATTGCATTTTTAACGGCATGATTGGCGGATTTGAAAAAATTCGCTCAATTAAACCCGGCGAGATACTGGTAATTAAACGCTGCCCTAAATTTGGCCGCCTGAGAGCCGTTTCTAAAATTTGGACTCAGCCCCGGCCTAAATTTTGTCTTTTTGAAGCGGTTTATTTTTCTCGGTTTGATTCTCATTTTGACGGTAAAAGTATTGCAGATTTTAGATACCGTCTTGGCTGGTCGACTGCTCAAGAATGCCCGCCGCCCAAAAATGCCGATTTTGTACTCGGAGTGCCGGATTCCGGATCAGACGCCGCTTTCGGTTATGCTGAAGGGTCTGGCTTAAGATATGAATGGCGGGCGGTAAGAAGGCTACACACCGCTCAGAGAACTTTTATTGAACCGGTTAACGATTTGCGAAAAAAGGGAACTGAGATGAAGTTTACGGTTGAAAAAGAGCTGGTTGACGGGAAAGTTGTTGTGGTTGTTGATGATTCTTTAGTGAGAGGCAATGTTGCCGCCCGGCTGGTTTATTTGTTAAAGAAAGCCGGCGCCAAAGAAGTTCATTTTCGGATTGCCTCGCCGCCGATTAGGTACGGTTGCATCTACGGGATTGACACTTGGCGGATTGAAAGTGAATTAGTAGCCGGTTTTAGGCACCACGGTCCGCTGAGTGAGTACGACATTAAAAAGAGGATTGAAAAGATTATCCTCAATCGTTATCGCCAGAAAGTTACTCTTGATTCAATTAAGTATCTCTCTTTAGAGGGAATGTTGAACGGTTATAAATCCGAAAATTTATGCACTGCCTGCTGGACTGGCGATTATCCAGTTTAAATATCAAAATAAAACCCCGCTTCCATGCGGGGTTAGTTTTTTGTTCAAAGGAGGTTTAAGGCAGATAATATGCCTCAATTTTTGTTACCTTAGCCCAACCACGGCCTTTCTCAAAAGAAACCGTTAAAACTTGGTTGGCGGGCCAGGTAAAACCTTGGCCTAAGGGGTACTCTACTACAAACTCCGAATTTTTCATATCCGGATACGGATCCGGTACCACCTGGCGCCAGGTATTAATATGGAGACCAACCTCCATATCTTTATGGCGGTGGTACTTGATGTGAAATACCAGCCATTTGTAAGTCCCAGCTGGGTTGTTGAGGACAACGCTTTTGCTCAAACTGTCGTCATCAACTTTAACATTTAGATCCTGGCTCCAGTATTGGAGTTGAACCGGATTATCTGGATTA
>CAYVGF010000030.1:0-6084 GCA_964451115.1 uncultured Candidatus Saccharibacteria bacterium | reverse complement strand
TAAGGGGAAGTTTCATAAAATCAAATATCCATTTGCTTAATTATTGGTTATAAAAATTGGGCAAATGCAACATAATCAGTTTTTTGCGATAAGTCGGTATAATTTTGGGAAACTACTTTAACGGAAGTAAGGGACAATTTTCTCCCAATACTTAATATCTTTTTAATGTCGCTCTCGGTAGCGGTCTTTTTTACTTCAAAACCAGCCGCTTGGTTTACAATAAAATCAATCTCATTGCCAGATTTTGGCCTTTGGTAATAATTAACTTTACCCTTAAATTTTAATTGGTTAAAAACTGCGTTTTCCAGCAATGCTCCGCTAGACATACCAGAGACAATATTTAAAATCCCGTTATCACATAAATAAACCTTTTGCCGGCCTGAAATTTCGCGGTTAACGCTTTTACTGAAAGGAGAAACTAAAAAGATAAAATAGGTATCCCTTAAAAAAGACAAATAATTATAGACGGTGACCCGGGAGATGCCTAGTTCTTGGGAAATTCTACTAATATCCAGTTTGGATCCTACTCTGCGAGCAAGGAGTAAAATTAAATCTTTTACTTTGGAGCTTTTACGATAATCCGACAAACCAATAATTTCTTTCTGGTAATAAGAACTAAAAATATCATTCAATAGTAATTTTTTATTTTTTAATTTTTCTTCCAAAACAACTTCCGGAAACCCTCCCCATTCAACAAATTCTTCATAAAGTTTATCGTATTGCTCATATTCCACTATTTTGACATTAACTTTATTGGCTAATTTATCATACAAATCAATATCCGCTTCATGGAAAATTAAAAATTCCCTAAAATTTAAGGGAAACAATTCAAACACAACTTTTCTGCCAGCCAAACTTTCCGGAAAAAGGTTTTTAAGGTAAAAACTTGAGGAACCGGTAACAAAAAATTTTACATTATAATGGTCCACTAAGTATTTTATCACCCTACTAATCTCCGGATAATTCTGAATCTCATCAATAAAAACAAACATGCGTTTATTTTTGTCCAAACCCTTATTAAGAAGATTGACAAATACATCGTTATAATCAATATCGGAGAAATATTCAACATCAAGGGGGTTTTCAAAATCAAACCAAATTTTATTATCCGTTTCTAATAAATCAAAAATCTTCTTTAACAAAGTGGTCTTGCCAACTCGCCTCATGCCGGTAATAACCACTGCCTTATTGTCATCAAAGTGCTCAAATACTTCATTTTCTATTTGTCGAGGATAAATCATAATAAACAAAAATGGTACTTTTTTGTATATTGGTATTATACACAACATCAATATAAAATCAAACAAAACAGTATCTGTCTCATACCGCAAAGATGGTTTGGTTTGTTAAGGTTTTTGTTATGTTTAGTTAATAAATTACAACTTTATTTAAAATTGTACCCTTGAGTAGTAATATTGCTTAATTTAGATTAAAATGAAACTGAGGTCGGAAATAAAATTAAACTAAAAACATGGCAGAAATAGACATCTTAGACGACATCAGGGATATTTTAAGGTATATCCGAGATGATGTTGCCAGCATCAAAAGCGATGTTGACCAAATCAAAAACCGGATTGAGAGCATCGCCTCTGATGTTGATAATTTAAGGCGATAAAGAATTAAAACAACGAGGTTGAGCCTCACCATTTAATAACCTAAGCTTTTTTTAATGTGGCAAGTTTTGCTTGTTGGTGTCCTTCTCATTTGGCAACGATTAACGGCTTAACTTTTTTGGCTGTTTTCTTAACAAAATCAAAATATTCCATAGCTTCCTTTTCTGTAACTTCTACACTTGCTTCGTACAAGTCAATATTCCTCTTTTGCCGCATTTTATTGCCAATAACTTCAATGTCTTCATCATTCAAAATAGCACTGAGCACCGATAAAATTTTAACATGATGCCCCCACTTACTTCTTACCCTAAATCCATGTTTCGCGACTAATGTTATACCGAGCTTAATGAGTGCATCATAAGCAAATTTAAATTTCACTTCAGGAATGTTGGAACGTTCAGCAATCTTTAAATCACGCAAGGCAGATGACAAGAATTGGTGCAATTGATTGTTATTTAATTTAATCTTTTGAAAATATTTCTGATCAAAGCTAATCATATAATTTTAATGTGGGGATTTGCTAAAACATTGGCAAAAAAACCTTTTTTTTCTTTAATTTTTCTATTAAACTCCTCGTTACTAACATTGATTACATTAATTTCTCTATCAATTCGTTTTTGAATTTTAGCAATTGCCTTTTGAACCTCAATTACGGAATGGCTACCAACAACAAGCAAGTCTACATCACTTGAAGTATTCATTTTGTTTTTAGCGTAAGAGCCAAAAATATAAGCCGCTTTAATGCCTTTAATGCCAACTAATGAATCTTTTAGCATCTTTTCAAGGCCGATAGTTTTTAAAAATATGGCTCGATACTCTTTGAGATATGGATAATTCTTATTAAGGTAAAAATACCTTTCCCGGCCGCGAAATTCACTTTTCAAAAAACCTTCTCTCTCTTCGAGTTCTTTAAGTTTCACGTACAAATTCTTCGGATCAACACCTAAAATGCCCGCTAATTCATTAATATAACGCTTTGATTGCGGATTAAGCAGAAAATAATTAAATATCTCTCGGGTAATTTTAGAGCGAAAAGAAATCATGGTTATATTATACCATATATATGGTAAATTAATACCATAAAAGTTTCTATCACTTAACAACTAAATTGATCAAAAAGAACAACCTCCGATGTGGATAATTTAAGGCAGTAAGCTGAATAATGAAGTTTAATTTATTGCCCCAAACCGGACTCTCAACACAAGGTCTGATCTTTTAATGCGGAAGTAAGGTTAAAAAATTGAATTTCATGTCATCTCTTATAAGTCCTGGTGCTTCTCCGCTCTATTGCTAAAATCTTAATTTTATCCCCTTTCTTATAAAAAATAATCCGCAAGTTGCCTTTGCGGACCCGAAAAATATCATTTTCCCCAACAAGTTTAACCAAATCCAAATCATCAAAATCTTTCTGAATTATTTTCTCAAGAATTTTTTTTATTCTTTCTTTCTCTTTCTGACTCAACTTTTTCAACGCTTTTTCTAACCTATCCATAAACTCCGCTAAATCCGCTTTAATAATTCCTCAACATCAACTCCGCTTTTTTTAATCTTAGTAAAATCAATTACTTCTTCCCAAACATCATCTTCCACCGGCACAATTTTAAACAATGGCTTTGATTTTTTAAATACGACAAAAGAATTGCCTTGTTTTACCTTATCGGCGTATTTCTGCATATTTTCCCTTAGGTTTTTGAGGGTTATAATGTTAACCATATTTTTTGTTTAACTTTAGATTATCTTAAGTTTAACTTACAGTGAGCGGCTGTCAAGATTGGTGAGGTCCGACCTCCATTGGAGGTCGGACCTCCATAATATTGAGCGGTCTTGATTTTTTAGCTGGTTTGTGGTTTATTTGGTTTAGTACCAAAAAAGGAGGGTTAAAAGTGGATGAAGTTCAAGTTGTTTCTGTAAACAGCCGGCTCAAACGGGCAACTGTGAGGGTCGGAAATGTTTTTTTGGAATTCGTTTACCGTCCTCAAAAAAGAAAATTGGAGGTTGTTGGGCGGTATAAACATGCCCAGCAACATGACAAGGAGGCACTTTGGGTCCCAGAAAATCTCTTCCGGGAAGCTCAAAAGAAAGCATTGGAAGCGCTTTCTGCTAAGAACCCTAACCAGCTCAAGCTGAACTTTTAATTTTAACCATTTGGCGGCATTAAGCCGCCTTTTTTAATCTAAGGAGGTCGAACCTCCTTAGATTGGCGTTTTATTTTTTATAAGTTGCCGATAAGTTTCAATCCACCGATCAATTATTTTAGTCATTAAAAATTTATCCTGAACCAATTTTTTACCGGCTTCACCGGTCAATTTGCTTCTTGATTGATTGGTAAGCAGAGCCAAAACCGCTTTGGTTAATTGTTGAGGCTCTTTTTCTATCACCTCGCCGGCGCCGGCGGCGTTGACCTCGTAAGCAACGCCAACGTGCTTGGTTATCACCACCGGTTTTTTAAGGTACATTGCTTCAATCACCGTTTGGCCGAAGTTTTCGGAATAAGACGGCAAAACAAAAACATCGCTGTCAAGATAAGCGCCGATTTTGTCTTCACCTAAAACCTGGCCGGTGAAAATGACATTTTGCCCGATTTTTAAGCTGGGGTAGCGACTGATCAAAGAAACAATCGTTTTTTGGTAATTCTTTTCATCATTGCCGGCGATTGCCAAAACTGCTTCCGGCACAGCTTTGGCAATTTCGGAAAAAGCAGGAATTAAGGTGTCAAACCCCTTTTTCCAGTTCAGGCGGCTTAAGGACAAAACAACTTTGCTCTCGGGCGAAATGTTGAATTTCCGCCGAAAACTACCGGGTTGGTAGGTAAGCTGAAACTTGTCAAACTCAGCCGGATCAAAACCGTTGGGAATAACAACGGAGTTTCGGTAAAATAAGCCAACCTCGTCATACTCCTGTTTTTCAATCTCGGTGGTAAAGTGAACTGTATCGGCTTTTTCCAAATTGATGCTCTCAAGAATCAAATAGAATTTCTTTTTTAGGGGTTTGCTGGCTAAGGGCTTTTTCATTAAACTGCCCCGCGGAGAGATAAGATAAGGAATATTGCGCTTGCGAGCATAAAAGCCACCCAGGGCGGAGGCGGACAAAAAAACCGAGGTGATGTGAATTAAGTCAAAGTCGCTAACATGTTTGGCTAATAATTTGTGCATATCCCGGGAATAAAACCAAGGGGCGAATTTGAGCGGAAAATAAATTACTTTCACTCCGTCTTGGTCAACAACAGCATTTCTCGGAATTTCCGAAGGAATTCCAAAATCAGTGGTGAAAACCGTTACCTCAACTCCGCTTTTAACTAAACCAACATTCAAGTTGTGGACGCTCTCAATCGGGCCGCCGATGCCATAAGCCGGCTTATAACTTGGCACAATGTGCAAAACCTTCATCGTTTTAAGTTTGGGAGTTAATTTGGCCTGGCCCGCCGCCAGGTTGGGGCGCCGGTTTCGGTTTGGGCTGAAACCGCTCGGGCAGATTAGCATTCATGGCTTGCTTTAAGCCCTTGATGTCGTTTTCGTAAGAGTATTTAAGGACAATCTCCCGGGAACGCCGGCCGAATTTTTTTCTCAGCTCTGTATTCTTAATCAAGCTGTAGAGCGCGTCGGCGAAAATTCTTAAATCCCCCAGCGGAACAATGAAGCCGTTTTCATTTTCCCTGACCAAATCAGGCGCGGAGCCAACCACGCTGGTGGTTACTACCGGCAGGCCGAAGTTCATTGCTTCGTTGATAACTAAGCCCCAGGTTTCGCCCAAACCGGAAGGCAGGACAAAAATGTCAGCCAAAGCGTAAAACTCCGGAATCTCCGTCTGGTTTTTGAAACCGGCAAACATTATGTCCGGAAACTTAAGGCCTTTCAGGTAATCTTCCATCGGCCGCCGCAACGGCCCGTCGCCGACAAAAATCAGTTTGGTGCTGTGGGTTTCATGAATCAAAAACCGCGATCTCAAATCAACGTAAACCTTCAACAAATCTACCGGCCGCTTTTTGGGGATTAGCTTGCCGGCAAACAAAATCACGATATCCTCCGGCGCAATGTTTAACTTGGCCCGCAGTTCATCTATTTTTGGGATAAGGTCGGCCGCCGCTTTTTGAAACCTTTGATTGTCAACGGCATAAGGCGCGAAAAACAATTTATCTTCCGGCACGCCGTAGTACTGGTAAAACTTTTTGTTTTCTTTGCCGATATACAAAAACGCGTCAACTTTGTTAAACAGCAGTTTACCTAAAATTATCTTTTTCAGCATCCGCTTCCAAAACGGCTTAAACAACTCCTGGTTGAGAGGGTTTTCACCGATTAAAAATGTCTTGATGCCCAACTTTTTAGCAGTGGAAACAGCTTTACGGTAAATTGATTTGTTCCAGCCATAAACCAGGAAATAATCCGGTTTGTTCCGGCTCAGTTCGCTTAAAATATCTTTCTCTTTTTCTAAGAATTGGTTCTTGTAGCCGTCAATCAAAGGAATGTCCCAGCTG
>CAYVGF010000029.1:5065-6166 GCA_964451115.1 uncultured Candidatus Saccharibacteria bacterium | reverse complement strand
CTGCGGACCAGGTTTAAAAAAGAAATTGTTTCAGAGTTTTTGCCGCCGGCAAGGAAATCAAGCAAAGTAATTATTCTCAGCGGCGGAATGCCGTCTTACCCTTCGGCAAAAGCACTGATGTTCTTTTTAGCCGAGAAAAATTACTGGGTTTTTCTGCCGCGGTACCGGGGTTCCTGGGAAAGCGATGGCGTTTTTCTTAACCAATCGCCCCATTTGGATATTTTAGATGCGGTCAGTTCTCTGCCTAAAGGTTTTAAGGACCTTTGGAGCGGTCAGCGGCATAAAATAAAAAATCCAGAAGTTTTTCTCATTGGTTCCAGTTTTGGCGGCACGGCGGTTATTTTGGCATCGCGGGACAAAAAGATTAAAAAGGCGGTAGCTTTATCGCCGGTGATTGATTGGCGGGTGGAGAGTAAAGCCGAACCGGTGGCCAAGCTTGCCAGGTTTACCCGGCTGGCTTTCGGCAACGGTTACCGGCCGGCGGAAGATGCTTGGCAAAAAATTAAAAGCGGCCAATTTTTTAACCCGATGAATGAGATTAAGAGCTTTGACGGCCGGAAGATTTATCTAATCCATTCCCGAGACGATGAAATTGCCCCGTTTGAGCTTTCGGCGGAATTTGCCCGCCAAACTGGGTGCCGGCTGACTTTGCTCAAAAAAGAAGGCCATTTGTCCCTTTCCCGGGCAAGTAGAGCAAAGTTCTGGCGCCGGATAAGCGAATTCTTAAAATGATATAATGAGATTATGGATTATTTAGCTTTAATTGCCGCCGGGTTTTTGGGGATCTGGCTGGGGTATAAATTTGCCTTAAAAAAGCGCGGTTTAATAATAAAACAAGCCAGAGAAAAGAAAGAAAACAAAAAGAAGATTTTGGAGCTTTTGAAAGAAAAGGGCAAGGTAACAAACAACGATGTCGAAACTTTGCTTAATGTTTCAGACGCGACTGCGTCAAGGTATTTAAGCGAACTGGAAAGAGAAGGAGAAATTAAACAACACGGAGAAACCGGCCGGGATGTTTTCTACACCCTAAAACAATAGCTTTTGGCTTGTTAATTTTGATTCTTTAAACGCCTCAACGAGCTGAGGCGTTTATTGTAAAAA
>CAYVGF010000029.1:0-4965 GCA_964451115.1 uncultured Candidatus Saccharibacteria bacterium | reverse complement strand
TTTGTTTTTCATTGACTTTTTTAATTATTTGCTGTTACCTAACATCAGGACCTTAAAAAAATAAAGCGAAAGGGGAATAGATTGAAAAAAACCGGCAGTTTACAGAAAGGTGAATTACAGGCCACATTGGCTGAGTTAAAAATCAGCGCGCTTGATGAGAGCGTGGTGCAGGTTTACAAAGAACGGAAGGCAAAGTTGGTTAACGCTCCCTTGCTTGAAAAAGCAAAACTGTTATCGCTTCTGTTGGCAATATCTTTTGTTTTGTTTGTTTTTGTTGGATTTGTCGCTTCTACCGAATTTGCGCGCAACGGCTTTAATTGGCTGGCTCTTGTTTCGGTGGGCTTGGGCTTACTGGGAGCAAGCGGCATTGCTTTTGCCATCAGCCGCCGGCTTGACGTTAAGGAGTCTTTGTACGAATGGCGGAGAGTGCCTTATGTTGAATTTAAAGGAGAGATACCTTTCCGAATTAGATCTTTGGCTTTTAATTTGTCCCAAAAGTTATTTGGAACAGAGTTAACGGTTGATGTTTTGATAAACGGGAAAGAGGAGGCAGAGGACGGTTTTTTTATCGCCGCCTACGGCAATGAGGAATATTACTTTTATTTTTGGGACGATTAAGATTCATTGTCATTTACAGCGCCTGGTTTAGGCGCTTTTTGTTTATTGGTTGACTGATTACAGGAGATGGTTTATAACTTGAATCAGTTCCTAAACAAAGGAGAAACAAAGATGAAAAATTTTATTTCTATCGGTTTAGTTTTATTATTTGTTTTGTTTACAGTTTCCGTTTTTGCGGAAGTTGTAAGCCGCCCCTTAGGCGCGGTAACCTCTTTTTTAATATTTATCTGGTTTTTAACGGGATCGGGAATTTTTGTTGTGGTTAAGCTGCTAAATGAAATGAATGGCGGGGAAAAGGATGAAAAAAGATAATTCCACTGATAAGGTCAGGCGGTTTATTGAGCAAATAAGTTCGCCTGGTTTTATGTCAATTGACAGCAATGTCATTGACGTTGGTGAAAATGGAGGCGTTTTTCAGAGAAACTGGAATTTAGTTCAGAGCATGCCGGATGGGCCAGTAAAAAAAGAGCTTGAGCTGGAATTAAAAAGTTTAGCTCGAAAAATGGCTGAAGTTCTAAAAGAAGAACTGTTATTTGAGACCCCTTGCAGTTTTTACACTGGGGAGTATCTTTCCTGTCCGAACTGTTTCCGGATTGAGGAATTGGGCGTTAGGCGCCTTATCCGACTGCTGAAATTTTTAGGAGAAGAGGAGGAAGCCCGGAAAGTGGCCGAAAGGGCTTATAGAGCAGGCTGGAGCGTGGAATAAATAACTCCTTAACCGCTGATTTGTATCAGCGGTCTTTTTATAAAGATTGACTGCGGATTTTAAAAAGGGTATACCTTAAACAGGTGTCCTTTGAATCAAAAAAAGAGGGTGAAAAATGAAACCTTCAGAATCTTTGGCCAACCTTATTCAAGGACTGGTGATAATTGTTGTCGGTATTTTGGTTATCGTTTTTAAAACCGATTTAGGATTTGTTTTGGTAGTTTTTGGGGCATGGAAGATTTTATTCTCTTATCTGTACAGCCGGATTAAGTAATTTTAACCGTTAGCGCAATGTTAACGGTTTTTTACTTTCCCTGTTTTAGTTAATTGAAAATATAGGCTGGCGGATTTTTAATTGACAAGCAATTAGCGGCCATGCTTTATTAAATGCAGTTTTTTGTTAACCAAAAAAGGAGGAAAATATGGGCTTTGACTTTGTTTTAGTGTTGGGCCATCTTTTTGCAAACAGTAATGTGAGCGGAGTAATTCCGATTAATGAATCGATTGAGGATTATAAAAAAAGGCGGTTGGAAGAGGTAAATAAAGACAACGGCCAACCGGCTCAGTTGAGATTTGAGTGGCGCCGGGTGCCGTACGAGAACTACGGCAAGAACTTGAAGCAGATTGTAATTAATGTTGCCCACTTTATTAGCCAAGATAAAGGTGTTGAGTTATGGATAGAGGAATTGGTAAGCGAACAAGGTTTCCGTTTGGACTATATCCTGGGCGTGACAACGGCCGACGGCTATGACTGGCATATTTTAATTGTTTCATTTGAAGAAAAAAACGCCACTGACGATGGCTCAGTTTATGTTTAGTAATAACAGGAAGCTTTTGCCTCCTTTTTTATTTATTTTTTGATGGTATAATAAATACAAATCCATGACGAGATCAGTTGTGTTAATCATAGTTATTTTAGCGGTTTTAGCGGTTTTATATTTTGTTTTAACTCCCAAATCCAGCGCTCCGACAGTGGAAAGCCAGAATGGTAGCCGGGAGTTTTCAGTAGAAGGCGTTGGGGTCAAAATATTAAAGCCAGGTGACGGGTCAGCGGCAAAGGTTGGGGATTTAGTGACGGTTAATTATCTTGGCCGCTTAACCGACGGCACAAAGTTTGATTCTAGTTACGACCGCAACCAGCCGTTTTCTTTCACTTTGGGCCAGGGCCAGGTGATAAAAGGCTGGGAGATTGGCGTTGCCGGCATGAAAGTTGGCGAGAAAAGGGAACTCACAATTCCGCCGGAACTGGGTTATGGCGCCGCCGGTACTGGTCCCATTCCGCCTAATGCCACTTTAATCTTTGAGGTGGAACTGCTCAATATTGAAAAATAAATATTTATCTTTATAAAAACATGGAGCAGTTTCTTCAAAACAATCCGTGGGTGATCGTTTTGACCATCCTTTGGATTTTGCCTTGGAAAGGGTGGGCGCTTTGGCGGTCGGCCCGTTTGGGCAGTAAGAAATGGTTTATTGCCCTTTTGGTCATTAACACCCTTGGAATCTTGGAAATTCTTTACCTTTTTTTATTCAGCCGGCGCGGCGGAGATGCCTCGGAGAAATCGGGCAAATAAAGCTTGCTTCTTGCTTTAAGAGGGTTAGTTGCTATAATTTAAAACGGTTAAAGCTATGTTTTCAAAGGCGATTACCGTTATGGTTATTATAAGTTTTGTTACCGTTTCCGTTTTCGGTTTTTTTATGATGCACCGGTTTTTGGAGAATAATACCTTAAGCTGCATTGCGCTGCCGGCGGCGGCAAGCAGTAACTGCGACAATATTGATTTCCAATCTTTTGTCAGTTCCCATTTGAGGACTTTCCAAAATTTAACTACCGCTTCCGGTATTTGGCTGGCCTTTTTAGTCTTGTCGTTAATTGGGCTGCTTTTCAGCCTAAAGCCGGTTGCCGGCCTTTTGAAACCTGCTCCCCGGCGGAGTTTTTTAAAATCGCCGCCTCAGCTGACAGAGTTTGAGCGCAAAACAATTCATTGGCTTTCTCTTCACGAGAACAGCCCTAATTTTTAGTTCTGGACGGAAATGGCTATGCGGCCGTTTCCGTTTCTTATTTTCAGCAAACTGCCTTTCAAAGGCCTTATTTGTTTTTAACCTTAAATTTAAAACTATGAAGAAAGAAAAATTTGTAGTCTACGGCATCGGCGCGGCTTTGATTGTTGTTGCGTTAATTGCCATTGCCAAATTGCAGGCGGACAAGCCTGTGAAACCGGCGGAAAATCTGCCGCCGGCTCAGCCGGTTTTTACGGTTGATTCCCGAACTTTCAGTTTTGGCGAAATATCCATGAAAGACGGATTAGTTAACCATGTGTTTTCTTTAGTGAATAAAACGGAACAACCAGTGACGATTAAAAAAATTTACACTTCCTGCATGTGCACAACTGCCGTTTTGAAGCAGGGCGATCAAAGCTGGGGGCCCTACGGAATGCCCGGCCACGGTTTTATGCCGGCTGTTAACAAAACCGTCCAGCCTGGCGAAGAGCTGTCGCTGGAGGTGATTTATGACCCCAACGCCCACGGCCCGGCAGGGGTAGGGTACGTGGAACGCTTGGTTTATTTGGCAACCGACAAAGGTCTTGATCTTCTGAAAATAACCGCTACGGTTACCCCTTAAAATTATGAAAAGCAGATTCAAGTTAATTTTAATCTTAACGGCTGTTACTGCCGGTCTGATTATCTTTTTGCGATCTGGCGTTAGCGCTTCCGCTTTGTGGCAACTTTCAGAAGGCGGGCAATGGCTGCCGCCTTTGGTTTTTGCCTCGGCTTTGATTGACAGCATTAACCCTTGCGCGTTTTCAATCCTTTTGCTGACAATCGCGTTTTTGTTCAGCATTGGCAAGCTGCGGACCGGAATCCTGAAAATCGGCAGCGCTTATATTTTTGGCATTTTTCTGGCCTATCTGCTGATTGGCCTAGGGTTGCTGCAGGCGTTTCATTTGTTCAACACGCCCCATTTCCTGGCAAAAATCGGAGCGGCTTTGATCATCGTTTTGGGCGGAATTAACATTATTGGCGAATTTTTCCCGAAATTCCCGATTAAGCTGAAAATTCCCCACGCCGCTCACCGAAAAATGGCAGAGTTAATGGAAAAGTCTTCGGTGCCGACCGCCTTTGTTTTGGGCGGTTTGGTGGGGCTGTGCGAGTTTCCTTGCACTGGCGGCCCTTATTTGGCGGTGATTGGCTTGTTGCATGACCAAGCAACTTACTTGAAGGGCCTGGTTTACTTGGTGGCTTACAACTTAATCTTTATCTTGCCTTTGGTTTTAATCCTTCTTTTGGGCAGTAACGAGGTGGTGTTGGCTAAACTTAAGTCTTGGCAAACGAAAAACAGCCGCCGGATGAGATTCTTAGGCGGGGTAGCGATGGTAGCTTTGGGAATCGTGATATTTATGTTTTAATTTAAACTGAGTAAGCAGAAGCTATAAAACATGCTGATGATAATTTCAATCGGATTAATAATTGCAATTGCGGCTTTGTTTTATTTTCTGAATTACCGATTTCAGTTTTCAGTTTGCCCCATCTGCGCCGGCGTTTCGGCAACCTGGCTTTTGCTGACCTTAGGCGCCGTTTTAGGTTTAATCCCCAGCGGCGCCTACGCGCCGGTTGCCGGAATTTTAATGGGTGGAACCGTTGTT
>CAYVGF010000028.1:0-6339 GCA_964451115.1 uncultured Candidatus Saccharibacteria bacterium | reverse complement strand
CTATGCTTATCTTGGGCGCTTAATTCCTCCGCCTCGGTTAGTTTTACCGATAAAAGCATAGAAACGCCGTCATCGCCCATCGTGATGCCGTATAAAATATCACAGCTCTCCATTGTAACCCGGTTATGGGTTACAATCACAAACTGGGTCTGGCGGGAAAATTCCTTAATTAAATCGGAAAAGCGGCGGGCATTATATTCGTCAAGCGCCGCATCAATCTCGTCCAGAACTAAAAACGGCGGCGGTGAAACGGAGATCAAGGCAAAAAGAGCAGCCATTGAAACTAGGCTCTTTTCGCCGCCGGAGAGCATCTCTAAGCCGGTAATCTTCTTTTTGGGGACATTGAGCCTTATCTCTACCCCGGCCGGGCCCTCTTCTTCCCCGGCTGATTCTTTGGCTTCCGCCGCCGGCTCTTCTTCCGGTCGGGCGGCTTCTTTTTTGGCTAACTTAAGTTGAGCGCTGCCGCCGCCGAACATTAGCTTGAAATAATGGTCAAATGCCTGGTTAATAGCGGAAAATTTGCTTCTAAATTCTTTCTGAATCCGGCTTTCCAGATCGCGGATCAACTGCTTTAAATCGGCAGCTGTTTTTTCCAAGTCCAGCAACTCAGTCTTCATTTTATTAAACCGCACTTCCACTTCTTCCGCTTCCTTAATAATTGCCTCGTCAATTTCGCCAATAGCCGTCATTTCCATTCTCAGTTTTTCAATTTTCTTATTAACACTGAACCAGTCCTCTTGGTGGTCTTGAAACGCTAAAGATTTTAAATCGGGCACGGAAAATCCCAGCAACTGCCACCGGCTTTCAAGCTCTTCCTGCCGGAATTTCAATTTCTCCATCTCCAGCCTCTGGCGGTTAAGGTCTTCCTTAATCCGCCCCAATTCGGATTTTTTCTCCTCCAGTAAATACATTTTATCCCGAAACGCCTTATTGTCTTGGGTTTGAGATTTGATTAACGCGCTTTCCTTATCCCTTAATTCGGCAATCTGGTTGTCAATTTCTCCAATTTTTTGCCGCAAAACCTCAAGTTCCCGCTTGAATTCGTCAGCGGCAGGCGAAACTTTTTGCGGCGGATTTAAAAACTCGCCAAATTTTTTAATCCAACCACCAACAATCTGGAGCGATTCTTTCGGCTTCTGGGGGAAAACAGCTTTTATCTCCGCTAAAAACTCTTTGATTAAGCTAACTGCCCGCTTAGCGTCAGGACCAACTAAGGCCTCAGCCTGAAACTCAGATTTTATCTCAAGCTTGGCAATTTGGCGGTTAATTTCTGTTTTTTGGTTAACCAAACCGTCAATCTTTTTCTTAAAATCTAAAAGCTCATCGGTCATCTGAGGCTGGCGGTTAATCTGCTCCAACTCCCGGCTGACAGCGCTGACTTCTTTCTCTTTGGCTTTTTGTTTTTCCGCCAAAACCTCAATCCTGCTTTTAATCTGGGCCATCTGCCGGCTGATTTGGGGGTAGTGGTAAGAAAAATAAACACTGACCAGTTTTTTCAGTTCGGCCGCCACTTCTTGCCGTTTGGCCCATTTGTTTTTTTGCCGGGTCAAAAACCGCAGATGGGGAGCGATTTCTTCTATTTTAGACCTTAGGTTTTCAATGTTAATCTGGCTGCGATTCAGGCGGGACTCGGCAGTTTTCTTTTTCAGCCGATACTCCTTTAAGCCCAAAATTTCTTCAATTAACAGCCGCCGTTCTTGGGCGTTAATTTTGACAAATATATCCGCTTCCCCTTGGCCAATAATGTTTAAGCCGCGGTGGCCCAGCCTGAGCCTTGCTAAAATCGGAACTAGATCTTTCAGCTTAATTTCCTGGTTATTAATAAAAAACTGGGAGGCGCCGGAACGGTCCACTCTTCTGGTCAGGGTTACCTCTGCCGCCGGCACCGGAAAAAGCCCGTTTTGGTTGTTAAAAACCAAGCTTGCAACGGCCAAGCTAGCGGCTGATTTTTTAGGGGTGCCGGCAAAGATAAGATTGCTCAAAACTCCGCCCCGCAGATGTTTGGCGTCTCGCTCGCCTAAAATCCACCTGAAGGCGTCAATTACATTTGATTTGCCGGAGCCGTTAGGGCCGACAATCCCCACTAGGCGGGAATTAAAATTAAATTTGGTTTTATTGGCAAAAGACTTGAAGCCTTGCAGCTCCAAACCGGTTAAAAAATTACTCATCTCTTAATTTCTTTAAAGCGGCGGCCGCAGCTGACCTTTCGGCTTCTTGTTTGGAATTGCCGTCGCCGCTGGCAAACATAGTGTTACCAAAAAAAACGCCAACCGTAAAACTGCGGTTATGGTCGGGACCGCTTTCTTCTAAAACCCGGTAGTGGGGAGTAAGTTTGAGCTTGTCTTGAATAATTTCCTGCAGCCAGCTCTTGGGATCGCGGTAAAGCTTGTTTTTAACAACTTTCTCCAAATGCTTGAAGACAAATTTTGAGACTAGTTCGCGCGCCGGCTCGTAACCTTGGTCCAAATAAACCGCGCCGATTAAAGCTTCAACAGCGTCGCCTAAAATTGACTCTTTAGCTTTGGCGCTGCCCTGAGACTCCCCCTTTGACAGAAGAATGTATTTTTCAAGCTTCAGATCGCCAGCTACCCGCGCCAGCATCCTGGAATTAACCAGGGCCGAACGAATGCTGGTTAAAAGGCCTTCGTCATAACTCTTAAACTTGTGGAATAAAATCTCGGTTGCCGCCAGTTCTAAAACGGCGTCGCCTAAAAACTCTAACCGCTCATTGTTAGGCACCGGCCAAGTCGGATGCTCGTTAATGAACGAACGGTGGGTTAACGCCTCTTTTAAAAGGAGTTGGTTTTTAAACTTAATCCCGATAAGTTTTTGAAGGTTGTGAAACTGATCTGCCATTAATAATGCTAAAAAAATTAATCCGAGCTGGCCGCTTCCTCCTTGATTTTTCCTTCTGCTACCAACTGGCGGTAAACTGTGCCTAAAACCCCGTTGATAAATTTGGACGAATTAAGCCCGCCAAAGCTCTTGGCAATCTCAATCGCTTCATTGATAGCCACTTTGGGCGGCACTTCGTCTTTATCAGCATAAAGCAGCTCATAAAGCCCTAACCTTAAGATGTTCCGGTCCACGATTGAAATTTGGTCAAGCGGCCACTCCGGCGCCGCTGTTTGGATAATTTTGTCAATTTCTTTCAAGTGCTCAATGATGCCGTTTGCCAGCCGCCAAGCAAAATCCGGCTCGTCTATGTCCTGGCCGAAATTTTTCAAGTTCCGGTCTAAAATTTCAACCAAATTGGATTTTCGCTTATAAAAATCCCACTCGTAAAAACTCTGCAGAATAATTGATCTAATCAAATGTCTGGTGGCCATTGTTGATTGTTGAAAGTTCTAATTATTAAGTTAGGCCTTAACCTGCTGGCCGGCCGATTTTTTCTTTTGGGGCCGATAACCGCACGCGTCGCATTGGCGGTGCGGCAGCATCGGCGCTGAACACTTGGGGCAGCTGATTAAATTCTGGCGGTGAAGCTTCTTCTGCGACCGCCTTGTGCCAACTTTTGATTTTGAATCGTGTTTTTTTGGTACGCCTCCCATATTACAATCGGATTACGGTTTAATTGCTAATCTAGATTCGACTTGTCCAACAAATTAACTCCAGCATAAATCAAATATGAACAAAGGTCAACCTGTGAACAGCCGCCGGACCGTGTTTTTTTAAGGCTTGAAAATGCAATTTAGTGCCGTAACCCTTGTGGCGGTGAAACTGAAATTCAGGGTAGCGCCGGTGAAGGCAAACCATGCGCTTATCGCGGATTTCCTTGGCCACGATAGAAGCAACAGAGATTATCTTTACTTTTTCATCGCCTTTGATAATTGATTTAACGCGGTACTTTTCAACAAACAAAGAAGGGAAATTGATGGCGCCATCAGTCAGTATTCTCACTTGGGCCGGCTTTATCCTATTCGCCTTTAATAAGCGGCTAACCGCCCGAAAAGCAGACCGGTTAACCGCTTGGGCAATGTTAACTTTATCTATCATTCGCGGCTGGGTAAAACTAACCTGAAATTTAATCGCAGGCTCTTTTTTAAAATAATCCAGCCAGCAATCCCTTTGGCGCGGCGACAATTTTTTGGAATCCCTTAGGGGCAATTTTTTGCCGGCTAGCTTAGGCGGCCTGATTTTAAATCCGGTCGGCATAAGCGCCGCCGCGACAATCACCGGTCCCGCCAAAGCTCCCCGGCCCGCTTCGTCAACACCGATTAAATACCTGATCATGGCAAAACTACACTTGAAAAAACCTTATAATCAATGATTCCAAATCGGGTTGCTCCTTGCCGAACATGTCAGTGCCGTGGCCAGCCGCCTGATAAATAACGATTTCCTTTTTGACTCCGGCTGGTATTAATTCAAATAGGGCTTTGGCTGTTTCCGCGCCGCCGCCGCGGTCATCGTCTTCACTGCCGGCAATTAAAACCCCCTGGCCCGGCTGAAGATGTTCAATTAGCTCGCGGGCGGAAATACCCCGGTAATCAAAGCCGGCTGAAAGCAGCGCTGTTCTTCTTATCTCGGAATAATCCACCGCAAACTGCAAACACAAGTTGGCGCCGATGCTGGCTCCGATTAAAAGCTGGTTGGTGAGGCCAAACCCTTGGTCAACCAAAAACCGGCTTGCCGCCTCCAAGTCGAGAATAGATTTTTGGTGGTCGCTGTCTTCAAAATTCAAATAGCCTTTTGGACCGCCGCTTGATTCTCCGTGTCCCCTAAGGTCAATGGCAAGCGAAGAAATGTTTTCCGAAAAAAGTTTTTCCTGAAAGGTTTGATAACTTGATTTGTCAGCCGGCATCATCGGAACCGCCAAAACCGCCTGCGGTCCAGCAGCCTGGCAAAAACTGCCGACGATTTCTGCTCCGTCAGAAGCGATAAACCGAACTTTCTTAATATTGGACATGCCGCTAAAGATTAAAGCAAGCTTAAGGCAAAATCTTTACCTTTTCGATTCTGTTCAGGAATTCCTGGTTAAGGTTATTAATAATTCGGCTTTGCCGGTTTACTTCTTCCAGATCTTTGGACACCGCCAAGCGGTCGTTAAAGGAATCTGAAACGATAGCCACGCTCAAAACAGTCAAAAACTGGTTTACTTTTTGGGTGTAATTGATAAATTCCCTGATCAAGTTAGACTCAATGGCAATCGCATCCAAAACTGCTTGCTGGTCAGCCTGGGAAGGCAGGGCTGAAGCCGATTTGGTCAGCGCCGCCATGCTGGCAACCAAATTAGTGGCTGTTTCCCGGGCAGCGTTATTGTCTTGATTGGCAGAACTTATCAGCTCCAGCGCCTTTTGGATTTTGCCCGAAGAATCAAAACTGTTAACTTCCGCTATCTTTTGGTTTACTGCGTTGGTCAGTTCAACAATTTTCTTACTGTCGCCGACCGCATTTTTATAAGCGGTGATAAACTCCGCCGGAAAGCCGCCAGCGCCGCTTCCGTTGGCCGAGCTTAGCGCGTAAATAATCCCGCCGGTTAAGAAAGCTATGCCGATTCCGCTAAATATAAATATTTTTAAATATTTTTCTTTATTTGGTTTAACCATTGCTTATATATCCATTGTACAAGATTTCAGCTTTCCCAGCTATACCTGAACACCATAATCTAAAATTAAAATTATGGCAAGCTCAACGCCTGCGGTCTTTTGGTGAAACCGCGATTTTTGCTCTAGTTTATGAACTGCGTCTTAAAATATACGCAACTGTCCCAACCCCAACTGATAAGCGGAAAAGCAGAACTAAACCAAAATATATACCTCAACCATTAACAACCGACAAAGCAATAGCAACTTAAACGGGCATACAGATAAGGATACTATAATGACCGATCGGTCATTATAGTATCCCGTTTAGGTTTACCGGGTTTGCGTGTTGCGCGCGTTGCAATGTTTGTCTTGTTTGTTCTTGGCCCGCTCTAATGTTTGGCCTGCTCTAAGCGTTTGGCTCGCCCTAAGCAGGATGTAAAATGTGGAGGCGGGGTTTATGCGAATTTTGACAGCGCAAAGTTACATAATAATTAAAAGCGAACGGATGAATTATGATTAATAAAATTGGGAACTAAATTATTATTATGAGTTCTCTTTATTTTTTTAAAAATTTATGCCAAAATCTAACCAGAAAACTGTGAAGCGGGTGTCGTATAATGGCTATTATGCCAGCCTTCTCCCGAAAATTTCCGAAACGAAGTGAGGTTAAATTTTCGAGGATCCCGCAAAGAACTTTAATTTAAAATATAAAAGCGGGTGTCGTATAATGGCTATTATGCCAGCCTTCCAAGCTGGAAATCGGGGTTCGATTCCCCGCACCCGCACCATAATGCGATATGCAAAAAGTATAAAG
>CAYVGF010000027.1:5003-6841 GCA_964451115.1 uncultured Candidatus Saccharibacteria bacterium | reverse complement strand
GCTCAGCCACCTCTCCTTTTATTCAGCTTTAAAATCCCTTAACCTTGTTTTTATATCATTTTTCTGTTAAAAATACAATCAATCCTATGTTAATCAAGAGGCCACCCATAATAGTAATAATGGGCCATGTTGACCATGGCAAGACCACTCTTTTGGATTACATCCGAAAAACTAATATTGCCGGCAAGGAGGCGGGCGGAATCACTCAATCAATCGGCGCCTACGAAATAGAGTATCCGCCAAAAAGCGGCAACAAAATTACTTTCATTGACACTCCGGGCCACGAAGCATTTTCCAAAATAAGAAGTTACGGCGCCCGGGTGGCAGATATCGCGGTTTTGGTTGTCGCGGCCGATGACGGCGTCAAGCCTCAAACCAAAGACGCGTTAAAACACATTAAAAGCGCCGGCCTGCCCTTCGTGGTCGCGATTAACAAAATTGACCTGCCCACCGCCAACGTAGAAAAAGTTAAACAAGATTTAATCCAAGCTGAGGTTTATCTGGAAGGCATGGGCGGCGACATCTCTTACCAGCTGATCTCAGCCAAAACCGGGGAGGGGGTTAACGAACTGCTGGACTTAATAAGTTTGGCAGCCGAAATGCAGGAGTTAAAATACGATGCCGGCGCTCCGGCCAGCGGCGTAATCCTAACCAGCCAAAGGGACCCAAGAAGAGGGATTATTGTCGGAGGGATTATAAAAAATGGAACCTTAAAACTTGGCGAAACGGTTTTCACCTCTTCGGCGGAAGGCAAGATAAAATCCTTGGAAAACTTTTTAGGGAACCGGATTAAAACCGCTGTTCCGTCAATGCCGGTGCTAATGTTCGGTTTTGGCAGTTTGCCGAAGGTGGGAGAAATTTTTCAAACAAACAGCCGGCCCCAAGCCGGAGAAGAAATTAAAGCAGACAGCCCCCAAAAAGAAAGCGGTAAAACGCCTGGTTCCGAAATGGAAGAAGGGGAGGAAAAAAAGATAAACCTGGTAATTAAATCAAATGAAACCGGGTCCTTGGATGTTTTGGAAGACGTAGTTAAAAACAAGCTGAAAGACCTGCCGTTTTTAATAATTGAAAAGGGAGTGGGGCCGATTACCGAAGGGGATGTAAAAACTGCCGTTAGTTCAGATTCAATTATAATTGGCTTTAACTCTAAGCCAGACAAAGCAGCTCTGAATTTGGCCAAAGCCCAAAAGATTAAAATTATCACCTCCCCAATTATCTACAAACTGGAAGACTCGCTAAAAGAGTTGGGCGCTCAGCTAAAAACAAAGTCCCGGCGGATAATTAATATCTTGGCAACGTTCGGCAAAAAAGACGGCAAACAAATTGTGGGCGGGAAAGTTGAGTTAGGCGCCATAAAAAACGGAGAGAGGTTTGTCGTGCTCAATGAAAAAGAAGAAGAAGCAGGCAAGGGGAAAATAATCAATCTCCAATCAGGCAAAGAAGACGCGGCAGAAGTCAGTGAGGGCAAAGAAGTGGGGTTGATGGTGGAAGCCGATTGCGAAATTAAACCGAACCACAGGTTGGCATTTGAAAACTGAGCTCTTTTTCCTATAATACTAATAGCGGCTTAAAATACCCAGTAAGGATGCTGCTTGCAAAAGGGATCCCGCACTATTGACGGCGCGGTGGCGAAACGGCTAACGCAGCGGTCTGCAAAACCGCTATCTGAGGGTTCGAGTCCCTCCCGCGCCTCCAATAGTGCGGGCTGATTCCCGCTAAAATCCAATACAAAACAAACAGCAAGCCAAAAGCCGCCTGAAGGGGCGGTTTTAATTTGAAAAGACAAAGATTTTGTCCTAAAATCACAAAAGCGCCCGGGTGGCGGAACTGGCAGACGC
>CAYVGF010000027.1:0-4903 GCA_964451115.1 uncultured Candidatus Saccharibacteria bacterium | reverse complement strand
AACCAAAATACGAAATAATGGCCTTGAAAACTTTAATATCCAAAGCGGCATACAAGGGTCTTTTTAAACCTCTTTTTTTTCGGCAAGATCCGGAATTGGTGCACAACCGCATAATGCGGTTAGGCAGCAAGCTGGGCCGAAACCGGCTAAGCCGTGCGATAATTGGCTCCTTTTTCAAGTACCAAAACCCAGCGCTCCACCAAAAAATCTGGGGGATTGATTTTACAAATCCAGTTGGGCTATCAGCTGGTTTTGATAAAGACGCCCAACTTTATCCGCTGGTAGGCAGTTTGGGTTTCGGCTTTGCGGAAATCGGCACAGTAACCTTTAAGCCTTATGGGGGCAATCCCGAGCCGCGGCTCTATCGCTTGCCGCGCTCCCAAGGTTTAGTGGTTAATTACGGGCTGAAAAGCGCCGGCGCCCAAGCGGTTACAAAAACTCTTAAGAGTTGCAGTAAAACAATTCCTCTCATTGTTTCCGTTGGCCGCACCAATTGCCGGGCTACAGCGGTTTTGGAGGCGGGTATTGAAGATTACTGCAACGGGCTTAAAGAGTTTTTAAAGGAAAATGTCGGCGACGCTTACGAAATCAACATTTCTTGCCCCAACACTTTTGGGGGCGAACCATTTACTAACAGCAACGATCTGCGAAGGCTCCTTCAAAAACTAACCTCGCTTAAGATTGAAAAGCCTATTTTTTTAAAAATGCCAATCAATCTAAGCTGGGAAAATTTCAAAAAATTACTGGATGTCGCTTTAGAGTTTAAAATCAGCGCGGTGACAATCGGAAACCTCAATAAAAACCGCAACGATCCGTCAATTAAAGATCCGATTCCTGGGGGTGTTAAAGGATCGGTAAGCGGCAAGCCGACAGAAAAACTTTCCAACAATTTAATTACTGCTACTTACAAATATTGCGGCGATAAAATAAAAATTATCGGCGTCGGGGGAATATTTTCAGCCCAGGACGCTTATGAAAAAATCAAACGCGGCGCTACGCTTTTAGAGCTTGTCACTGGCATGATTTACGAAGGGCCCCAACTCATTAGCGAAATTAACCGGGGGTTAGTTAAACTGTTAAAGCGCGACGGCTACGTTAATGTCTCTGAAGCTGTGGGAGCTTATTATAGATAAGGCCTTAAGCCGCCTTTCCGCAAGCATAAAAAAACAAAAAACGATTTGTTATAATGATGAAAATAAGCGTTAGGTTAAAATTGCCAAATTTATAATTTATATGGAACAACTTGATCCTAAATCTGTTTGGTTATTCTTTATCAGGTATCTCTCAACTTGGTTTGTTTTGGTAATAATTTTTGCGTCTTACTCCATATTCACATTTGGGAAGATGGGGGTAAGTTTAATAACTTTATTTAAGATTTTACTGGTTGTGGTTCTGGTATCTTTGGTAGTGTTGTGGCTCTGGGCAAGGCTTACTTATAAATTTTACCGTTATACCCTTAAAGAAAACAGCTTTCAAAAAGAAAGCGGGGTAATCATAAAAAAATACGTTACCATTCCTTATGACCGGATTCAAAACGTTGATATCTACCGAGGCGTCGCCGCGCGCTTACTGGGGCTTTCAGACTTAAAAGTTCAAACTGCCGGCGCCAGTGGAGTAGCAACAGCCGAAGGAAAGCTGCCGGGCCTTTCCCAAAAAACTGCTGAAAAGCTTCGGGATGAACTTATTAAGCGGTCCCAAAAAATGAGGGCTGACCAAGGGTTATAAACCCTCTAACCGCTCAGGCGCCTTAAAGCCTTCTCGGGATTAATTTCGGCGAAAAAGAAGAAAAGCTAAAACGGCGGCCACCGACGTTTCTTCTGCAAAATCAAGCCAAAACAGGACAGAAATGTTTTCACCGGGAAGATGAATAAGTTCGGGCAAGGCAACGGCAATCGCCGAACCTAAAGCCAGAAAGCCGGCCGGCCGGGCTAGGTTCTCATTTGCCGCCCCCCAAAGAAAGAATAAGCCCAACGCAACAATTAAGGTGGCCATACTGTGCATCTCAAAAGCGTCGCCGTAATGGCCGGTAAAACCGGAAAAGCTTTCCAGGCTTACAATCGCCCAACCGCCGGTAACCAAATAATACAGGCCCTGAAAACCAAGAACAAACCGAATAAATTTATTTTTCATTGCTTTTTCGCATTGCCCGGCCGTGGAGATAAAAATTTGCAAACGCGACGATTCCCATAAAAAACATGCCAATCCCCATAACCGGATTGCCTTGCCTAAACCACATAAAAGAAATGGAAAGCGCCACCAGCCCGCCCGCAAAAATTGATCCCATCGCCAGTTTGTGAAAATGTTTCTGCATGCTTCAAACTTATTTTAATTATAAACCATATCCAACCCGCCAACCAGAAAGTTCCCGCCGTCAAAACAAAGTGAAAACCGGTAATTTTTTACAAAAGCCCAAGCTTTATAAAGTTTTAAGTTCTTGATAAAATTAATTGAAGTTAACCGCAACCAGATGTCTGTATCTAACTTCTTAAAACGCAACTTACTTTTTATTTCCGTTTTTATAACCGGAGCAATTGTTTTGATTGTAGAAATACTTGCCGTCCGCATCCTTTCGCCTTATTACGGCAGCACAATATTTACAGTGTCCGGCGTAATCAGCGTGATTTTAGCCGCACTGAGCATTGGTTATTATGCGGGCGGAAAACTTGCCGACCGCAACCCTTCTTCAAAGCAGTTTTTTGGACTCATTTTAAGCGGGGGGATAGCTCTTCTTGGCCTGAATCTTTTAGGGATAATGATTCTGCCCATTTTAGGGCTAATATTTTCCCTAATAAGCGGCCCGTTGATTGCTTCGCTGATTTTGTTCTTTCCGCCAGCATTTATCTTGGGCACTTTGTCGCCTTACGCGATAAAGCTTCAAAACACTATTACCCCCGAACAGGGCGTGGGGACGGTGGCGGGAAAGGTGTTTTTTTGGTCAACCCTGGGCAGTATCACCGGCAGCTTGCTTGCCGGGTTTGTCCTGATTCCCCGCTTCGGCGTCAACGAAACCATTATTGCTTCTGGAATCATTCTTTTTCTGCTCGGTTTTGTTCCGGTTGTAGTGTTGGAACGGGGACGCAACCTAATCGGAATTCTTCTTTTAGCAACGATTTTCGCCTCTGGCGCAATTTTTGGCAGCCGTTTAACCGAGAAGAACGTTATCTATGCCAATGATGGCCTTTACGAAAAAATTAAGGTTTACGACGGCGTTTTGAAAAACCGGCCGACAAGATTCCTCCTGCTCAACCGAAACGCTTCTAGCGCAATGTTTTTAGACTCTGACAACCCGGCTGATTTGGCCTACGATTATTCAAAATATTACCTTCTTTACCGAATCTTTAAGCCGGATACAAAAAACATCCTGGTGATGGGGGGCGGAGCTTATTCTGTTCCCCGAGTTTTTTTGGCTGAACTTCCGGCAGCGCAGATAGATGTCGTTGAGATAGAGCCGACCCTTTACAGATTGGCTAAAGAAAAATTTAACCTCAAAGAAAATCCGCGGTTAAAAAATTATATAACCGACGGCAGGCGGTTTTTGAAATCAACAGATAAAAAATATGACCTTATATTCGGCGACGCCTTTTCTTCGTTTTTGTCAGTGCCGCCCCATCTAACAACTGAAGAATTTTTTAAAACGGCTAGAAAAAGGCTGGCTAAAAACGGAATTATGATAATCAATTTCGTGGGCGATTTGGAAGCAAGAAAAAAATCCTTAACTTTTAGCGAGATAAAAACCTTCAAAAAAGTTTTCCCTAACAGTTATTTTTTTGCGGTAAACTCGCCAAAAAGCTTAGCGGCACAAAACTTAATCTTCGTCGGCTATAACAGCGACAAGGTAATCAGTTTTAACCCTGGTTCGCTTGAACGGTTTTCAGATCCTTTCATTTCCTCTTTGCCTGAAAAATTAATTGATTTGGCGCAGATTGATTTGTCCCCCTACCAAGTATTGACCGACAACTTCGCGCCGGTGGAGTACTTAAGCATAGACATCATAAAAAAAGCTTTTCAAAGAAACTAGGCGGCGCTGATGTAACTTTGTTATAATTTAAAAATGGGAATTGATATTGTCGGAATGGTGGCAACCTGGGCTATTGTGATATCTTTATACCAGTTCTTTGGATCCTTTTTCGTCTATATTATCAGAAAAAGAAAGGAGCTCATTAAACACGATCTTGACCTTACTTTCAACAGTATAAAAGGAACGCTGTCAAAGCCGGGAGAAAAATTTATTGAAACTGATGAAAAATTAAAACAGTTTGAGAAATTTAATAAAGAAACCGAAAACACGTTTAGAAAAATTAATAAGATCAGCGCCCCTTTAATCTGGTTTTTTTGGGTGGTGTCTTTACTTTTATTTCTGTCGGCGCCGATAATTATTGGAGCGATGGGTTATTTTAAAAACGGAGCAATTGTTCCGGGAATAATATCTTTGGTTTTGTTAACCGACATTACAACTTTGTTTGTGCTGCCCAAAAATATATTTAACAGAACCAAGGTCAACAAGTTTTTTGCAATTGCGCCAGTTGTGACTTATCCGACAAAACTGCTAAACGCAATTTACCGGCCCGGTGAAGTATTCTTTTTGGCAGTGGCAGCATTCGCCGGCCTGCTTATTTTGAAAGAATTGGGGCTAACTTAATGCGCGCACTCTAAACTTTTTTCAGCTCAAGCTAATTTAAATTGCCGTCTTTTAAAATTTTGATTATAATACTACCATGAGAATCGTTAAACTAACCTTGCTTTTTTTAACCGGGGTTATTGTGGCCGGCTTGTTCTCCGTTTTGGTTAACCGGCCCCAAAATACGCCGGCAAGCCAGCCAACTACTGCGCCGGCTAGTGAAACAACCAACCCTTCTTTAGATAGCGGCAGCTCTGATCCGATAAATGATACTTTTGGGCCGCC
>CAYVGF010000026.1:0-7139 GCA_964451115.1 uncultured Candidatus Saccharibacteria bacterium | reverse complement strand
TTTTGGACATTAGAAGCGCTATCGTAATAAAGGGCGCCTTTTTTAGTGCTGTCACAGTTAAAAGGGGCGGCGCTTTGAGGTACAAACTGGATTGATTTCAATTGCTGGGCGGATGCCGTCAAATAAAAAGCGCCGGAAACTGTTACCGTTATCAAAAACAATATGCCAAAAATTTTGTATTTATTAGACATTTTCAAAATGCCATAAAATAATGATTTGCTTACTGGGAAGCTTCTTTTTTGCAAGTTTCAATCCTCCCTTTTTCAAGCAACTTGTTGCAAAGCGAAGGATCCTTTTCGTTTCTGGCTTTAGAAAATATAACGTTATCCTTGCAGGCATTTTGGGTAAATTCATCAGAAATTTGATTGCAGATCGTTTCATCTTGGGCATCGCTGGCTTTGGTAATTAAAACGTTGTTAACGCAGTATTGGTTAGCTCCTTCTTCAGCAATTTTATCGCACGCTTCCAGATCTCTGCTGTCTATGGCTTGGCGGACAACAGCGGATATTTCTTCGTCAGTAACTGCCTTGCCGGTTTGGTTAGGAGTGCTGTTTTCCGTTGAGGTAGCGTTTGAATCAGCCGGCGGATTGCTAGCCTTATCGTTAGAACCATTTAAGATTAGCCAGGCAGCGGCAATAATTAAAATTACCACTAATATTCCCACCCAGCTCTTTGATTTGGCTGACGACGGATTATTAGAACTATTTTTGTTTTCCATGTTATTCTTAAAATAAAAGCGACCTTGTGGTTTGTGTTCCGTTATAAATATTATAACATTTAAACTTAATAATGGAAGTTAAGAAAGATAAATTTATCATAAATCTGGGACTGTTCTTTATCCTCTTATCGGTCCTGGCTTACTCAAATCATTTCAAGAATGAGTTCCATTTTGACGGCAACTACTCTATTGTTTCAAACGCCTACATCCGAAATATTAAAAATCTGCCCTTGTTTTTCACCGACGCGAAAACAGGGTCAGCCAGCCCAATCAATCAAGCCTACCGGCCACTGACAATAGCCAGTTTTGCCTTTGATTATAAGCTCGGGGAATTAAACCCGGTCCAGTTTCATATAACTTCTTTTGCCTTATTTCTGCTGATGGGTGTTTTAATCAGCCGGTTTATTGTCAGCGCCCTGGCCCGAAGCGCCAACGCTAACCGGCACACCCTTTATTCCATCGCTTTCCTGGTTATGGGCTGGTTCTTAATTACTCCCGCCAACACTGAACCGGTAAATTACATTTTTCAAAGATCGGAGATATTTGCCGGAATCGGAATTTTAGCCTCCTTCCTCCTTTACTTAAAAAGGCCTCGCTGGCGAAAGTTCGGCCTTTACCTGCTGCCGATGGCAATCGCCGCCCTGGCCAAACTTTCCGCCATTACTTTTGCTCCTTTGCTCTTTGTCTATATTTTTCTGTTTGGCAAGACAGCAAACCAAAAAAAGCTTTGGGGAAAAAGCTGGCTTGCTTTCAAAGCGGCTCTGCCCGCTTTTCTAACCGGAGGGGCGCTGCTTGCCTTTGTTAGGATGATGGATTCGCCAACCCTTATTCTTTCCGACATTCCCCGCTGGAATTATCTTATCTCCCAGCCGTTTTCCATATTTTATTATTTCTCGGCCCTCTTTGCCCCTTTTTGGCTCAGCCTAGACCACGGCTGGCAAGCCTTAACTTCGGTGATAAGCTTTAAATTCCTAATCGGGGCAGTATTTTTGGCTGTTATTGCCTTCCTGATTTACAAAACCTCGCGCCGAGAACCGGCTAAACCAATTGCCTTTGGGCTGCTGTGGTTCCTGATAACCCTGGTCCCCACTTCGTCAATTGTTCCTTTTTCCGAGATAGCAAACGACCACCGGGCATTTATTCCTTACATTGGCTTAATGCTGGCGATAATCTGGAGCGGCTATTTGGTTTTTAGCCGGATTAACTCTTCCCAAAAAAACAAACTTAAGCCGGCTTTAGCAATGATGCTTATTACAGCTTTCGTAGCGGGAAATCTGGTTTTAACCTACCAAAGAAACAAAGTTTGGGCTACCGAAGAATCAATCTGGCAAGATGTGGTGAAAAAAAACCCTAATAGCAGCCGCGGTTTGGCAAACTACGCTTCAACTCTGATTAAACAAAACAAAAATGCTTTGGCAAAAATATACCTTAAAAAATCAATTCAGCTAAACTCCAATTACCCTTACAGCGAAGTGGGAATGGCTGTCGTAGAAAACAATTTAGGCAACCGCCAAGCGGCGCAAAAACACTTCCAAAGAGCGTTAAACATTGAGCCGACCAACCAGGCGGTTTTGTATAATTACGGCTTATGGCTGTTCCAAAACCGCCAAATTTCGGCCGCGGAAAGGATAACCAAGCAACTGGTTGATCTGGATCCGGCTAATATAAACGGCCTGCTGCTGCTAATGGATATCTACGCCGCAGAACGGAAGATGGACGAATTAAATTTCACAATTGGCAAAGTTTTAAAACTGGATCCAAAAAATTCAAACGCGCTAAATTACCAGGCCTGGCTTAAGCAAAACCGCTGACAAACCTTAATCAGCGTAAAACACAAATATAGAGTGGCCGATAACCGCTTTAGGTTTGTATTTTTTCAGCCAGCCATATGAATTGCTTGACCAGCCCGATTTCCCGGATCTGGCCGTTCCCCAGGCCAATAAGCGGGCCGGCACGGCAATCCAGCCTTTTTGAGGGACGCCGGGCGACAAAACCGCTAACCTTTCGCCTAAGTAATACTCAAAACTGCGGTTAAAACTCCGCCATTTATTAAGGTTATTGCTGCTGCCAATTTGATAATCAAAGCCGAAAGGCACATAAATCCTTTGAATGCCGTTCCGCTTAACCCAAGCCCCCAGCCTTTTAACGTCTTGCCCCCATTCTAAATCTGTGTCTACCGAATAATAGAGACCCCTATCCGGCCCGCCGGCAAGTTCGTTGTAATAACTCAAAAACGAAGGGTAAATTTTAACTACTGCCCAAATTTGCCAAACCAGCAAAACTGACAGGCCGGCTAATTTCCAAACCTTGGCCCCTTTTTTCAGCCAACTAGACCAAACTATGCCGATAACAGCGGTCAAAAAAGGGTAAATCGGAAGCAAGTACCTTACTCCGGTATGAAATCGGTTGTAAAAGATTAAAATGGCTAGATAATAAATTATCCACAAAACTGCCGCGGCAGCAAAAAGATTGTTTTCTGCCAACTTTTGTTTTTTTGCCGTCCATTTTTCTTTAAAAAATCCAAACTTCATTAAACGCCTAATTCCAACAACTAAAGCAATTATGGCTATCAAATGAAAAGCTAAAGCTTCTTTCACTCCGTACATCACGGGATAGTAGCTTAATTTATTGTCAAAATGCCCTTCTCCTTTAAAGTAGAGCAAAGGAGTCGGCCGGGATAGCTGCCACGCCACGCCTGTTGCGTACTGGGCCAGCCCGCGACCCAAAGGAACGCCGGCCAAGCTGACAATAGATTTAACAACTGCTGGGCTAACTTGGCCGCTTAACCGCGAAGCAATATCGGCTTTCTGCTGGCTGGGAGGATAATTAGCTAATGAAAACTGGTAAACAACCGTAATAATAAAAGCCGCTACCAGCAAAATCCATCCAAAACGGAAGCTAAAATTTTTCAGCCAAACTAAAAACTCCCGCCAATTAAAAGTGTTTAAGCCGATCCACAGCAAAGCTGCAGCCGGTAAGAATAAAAGCAAGGAAAGCAGGTTAAACTTAACCAGCAAAGCGGCGCCCAAAACAGCGCCGCTAATTGTCGCCAGTTTCCAGGACGGGCTCTTAACAAACAAGACAAAGGCATAGACGGCAGCTAGCGCCGCGCCGGCGGCGGCAACGTCCATAGTCACCAACCTTCCGTGAGCCAGAACCAGCGGCGACATTAAAAACAAAAAACCGGCAATAAATCCCGCGAAACTGTCCTTTTCCCGCCTAAGCGCCCAAAAGATAAATACGCCGATAAAAAAAGTGATTAACACCATCACGGCCCGCCCTGAAAATAAAATCTTCTCGGGCGAAGCTTCAGGTTGCTCAAACAAAAACTTCTCGCCGGCGTTCCAAAGGGCCCCGTGGAGATCGCGGCCTTGAATATTCTGGTTCCAGAAACTAGCCAGCGGCTTCAGTTTGAGAAATAAAAGAGGCAAGGCGGCAATCTCCCTAATTAGCGGAGGGTGCTCCGCTCCTAACCTCATTGTCTGCTCCGTTAAATATGAATAACCGGTTGGCAGATACAGCAGTTCATCGGTGGTATAAGAATCGTCTTTAACGCTCAGCGCCATTAAAGAAGCTGACAAAAATGCCGTTAAAACAAACAGAATTAAAAAAATTCCGCCTGCCTTGATTTTAAAATTCCTATCACCCATAATTGGATTAATCAACAATAATTATAAACCAACAAAACTATGAATACAGAGCAAGAAAAAAACCAGTCCCAAGAGCCTCTTTTAGTAAAGGTGGTAAAAAGCAACTACTTTACTTTGGTTTTGGTTATCCTTGCCGGCTTTGCCGGCTTTCTAATCGGCCAAAATTTATACTCTCCCGCCCCCGCCGATAATATCGGCAACGAAATAAGCCGATGGCAGTTTGCGGTAGCTACAGAACCGACGGCAGAAAATTATCTTAATCTCGGCCTAGCTTATTATTACGCCGGAGATTACCAAAAATCAATTGAAGCCACCCAAGAGGCGCTTCAGATAAATCCGGACTACGCCCAGGCTTATAATAACTTGGGAGCGGCTTACAACAATCTCAAAGAATGGGACAAGGCCATTCAAGCTTTGGAAAAAGCCATAGAACTTGATCCCAGCTTAGAACTGGCCAAAAATAACTTAGAAGTGGCTAAACTAGGCAAACAGCAGAATGAAAACAGCGGAGTCAACTAAAAAAATAGCGGTTATCGGCGGCGCCGGCTATCTTGGATCAGTTTTAACTCCCCTTCTCCTAAACAAGGGTTACGAAGTGGTTTTGGCAGACCGGTTCTTTTTCGGCAAGGAGCATTTAGCTTCTATTTTAAGCCACCCGAAACTGACAATCACAGAAAGCGACAGCCGCTGGCTTGATCCTGACATCTTTAATGGTGTTTACGCAGTTATGGATCTGGCAGCGCTTTCTAATGATCCCCTTTCCGAACTCAATCCTCAAAAGACCAGAGAAATAAATTTTCTGGCCCGGTTGCGCAACGCTGAACTGGCAAAAAAGAAAGGAGTAAAAAAATATATTTTAGCTTCCACCTGCAGCATCTACGGCCAACAAAAAGGGCTGGTTGATGAAACAGCAAAGCCAAACCCCTTAACTGTTTACGCCAAATCTTCATTGATGGCGGAACGATACATTTTGCCGTTGGCTGACAGTGATTTTTGCCCCACCGCCTTAAGACAGGGAACGCTCTACGGCTTATCCCCTAAAATGCGCTTTGATGTGGTTGTTAACGCTATGGTCCTTTCTGCTTTTAAAAATGGGGAGATAATAATTTATGACGGCAACCAATGGCGGCCACTGCTTCATGTTCAAGATTCGGCGCAAGCTTTCATCGACATCCTTGAATCTGAAAATAAAAAAATAAGCGGCGAAGTGTTTAATGTCGGCTCAACCAAGCATAATTTCCAAATCGGCAATTTAGCGCAAACAATAGCCGAAGCGATCAACAAGCCTGTTCGGATAAAGCGCCAAACCGGCTATGACGCTAGATCTTATCAAGTCAGCTTTGACAAAATTAAAGATACGCTCAACTTTGAACCAAAATTCACGCCAGAAACCGGCGCTAAGGAAATTATTGAACATCTCAGCAATCATTCGCTTAAGCCCCGCAAAAAGCATATTACTATAGAGTGGTACAAACACCTCCTGCAAAATGACGAAAGGCTGTTGCACAAAACTTATCACAGCCCCAGCTGTCTTGGCTGTGGAGGCAAAAACCTGAAGCCGTTTTTAGATCTAGGCCGCCATATTTTAGCCAACACCTACCTCCGACAGCCGGCTGATGACAGCTATAAATTCCCTTTAAACGTAAGCTTTTGCGAAGACTGCTTTTTAGTTCAACTAAGGTACATAGTTGACAGGGAATTTCTGTTCAGCAACTACGCCTATTTTTCATCCACCTCTCCCCAACTAATCGGTTATTTTGACGAGTACGCGGATTCTGTTGCCAAGCGCTTTGGCGGTAAAATAGAAAACAAAGTCCTGGAAATAGCCAGCAACGACGGAGTTTTGCTAAAGGCGTTCAAAAAAAGGGGCTTTTGGATTTTAGGGGTGGACCCTGCCCAAAACATTGCCGAGCAAGCTAATCAAGAAGGAATCAGAACCATTCCTGAGTTCTTTGGCCGAAGCTGCGCCCGCGACATAGAAGCCGCTTACGGCAAAATGGGCTTAATCGCGGCTAATAACGTTCTGGCTCATACCGATGAGCCGGGAGAAATTTTGGCTGGCGTCAAAGAACTGCTGGCAGATAATGGCGTTTTTGCGGCCGAAGTCCAGTATTTGGCTGATTTAATAGAGCACGGCGAGTTTGACAATGTTTACCACGAACATGTTTTTTACTTCTCTTTTCTGGCGTTAAACTCCTTGTTTGAAAAATACGGCCTTGAAATATTTGACGTTAAGCACACGCCGGCTCAAGGGGGGTCGTTAAGGGTTTTTGCTTCCCATCCTGGCGCGTTTAAAAAGGAAAAATCTGTTGGGCAGTTATTAAACTTAGAAAAAAAGAAAGGCTTAAACGAATACCGCATCTTTGAAAAGTTTGGAGACAAGGTTTCAGCCTTAAAAGAAAACTTAACCTCCTTGTTGGTAAAGATAAAAAAAGAAGGAAAAAAGATAGCTGGTTATGGAGCGCCGGCTAAAGGAAATACCTTAATGCAGTCTTTTGGTATAAATTCTGAAATTTTAGATTACATAGTGGATAACGCTCCCTCAAAACAAGGGAGGCTTACTCCAGGCACCAATATTCCCATCAAATCGCCCGACTGCCTCAAGGCCGGTCCTCCTGATTACTTGTTAATTCTCGCCTGGAATTACGCTGACTCAATTATCCAAAAGGAAAACTGGTTTAAAGAAAAGGGAGGAAAATTCATTGTGCCGATTCCTCAGTTAAAAATAGTTTAACCTATCAAGATTAAAACTCTATAGATTAACATAAAGC
>CAYVGF010000025.1:0-7272 GCA_964451115.1 uncultured Candidatus Saccharibacteria bacterium | reverse complement strand
AACATCGCAATCATTGCCCATGTTGACCATGGGAAAACAACCCTCACTGACGCCATTTTAAAGCAAACCGGCGCCGGCAAAGAAGGGGTTTCAATGGATTCAAACGATCTGGAAAAAGAGCGCGGCATTACCATTTACGCCAAAAACACCAGCGTTTTCTACAAAGGCACAAAAATCAATATTCTGGACACGCCAGGCCACGCCGATTTCGGCTCGGAGGTGGAGCGGGTAATGCGCTCAATTGATTCGGTGCTGCTTGTGGTAGACGCCGCCGAAGGCCCGATGCCGCAAACCAAGTTTGTCCTGAAAAAATCGCTTGAACTTGGGTTAAAGCCGATCTTAATTCTAAACAAAATTGACAAACCGGCCGCCAATGTGGACCTGGCCCAAGAAGCGGTTTACGAACTTTTTCTCAACCTTGGCGCAACTGATGAACAGCTCGACTTTCCAACTCTCTACGCTATTGGCCGGGAAGGAATAGCGAAGCGCGACATGAAAGACAACGCCATTGACCTGTCGCCGATTCTTGATACGATTCTTGAAAAAGTTCCGGCCGCTTCGGGAGACAATTTAAAAGAAAGGCCGCTCTCGGCGCAGGTGTTTAATTTGGGGTACGACAACTTCCTGGGCCGAATGGGAATTGCCCGCATTTACGAGGGGGTGGTCAAGGCTAAACAGGAAATTTTCGTCAAAGATCAAAACGGCAAGGAATTTAGCGGCCGAATTGCTAAGCTTTTTACCTTTGAAGGCTTAAACCGGAAGGAAGTCAACAAAGCCAGCGCCGGCGACATTGTGATGGTTGCCGGACTGCCTGAAATTTTCATCGGCCAGACCCTGCTTGATGACAAAACCAAAAAAGCTCTGCCGGCCATTGCTGTTGACGAGCCGACCATGTCTCTTTTTATGTTCGCCAACGACTCTCCTTTCGCCGGGCGGTCCGGCAAGTATGTAACCAGCCGCCAAATTAGGGAGCGTTTGGAACGCGAACTGGAAATCAATGTCGGCTTGCGCGTCGATTTCGGCGACGGCTCAAGAATCAAAGTGTACGGGCGAGGCGAACTGCACTTGGCAATTCTTATTGAAAATATGAGGCGGGAAGGTTTTGAGCTCGCTGTTTCCCAACCGGAAGTGATTTTCAAAGAAGAAAACGGCAAAAAGCTGGAGCCGTACGAGGAAGTAAGCGTTTTGGTGCCGGAAGAGTTTTCCGGCGCGGTGATTGAAAAACTGGGCCAGCGGCGCGGCGTAATGACAGATATGGGCCGGGAGCACGGCGAAGTCAGGATGGCTTTTGAAGTGCCCACCCGGGGCCTTTTGGGCTACCGCAATGAATTTATCGTTGACACTAAAGGCGAAGGAATATTAACGGCCGTTTTCAGCCATTTCGGGCCCTACGCCGGCAAAATCCAAAAAACAAAGCTCGGCTCAATGGTATCAATGGCTACCGGCAAGGCTCTGGCTTTTTCGCTGGCAAACCTGCAGGAGCGGGGCACTCTCTATATCGCGCCAAACACGGAAGTTTACGAAGGAATGGTTATCGGCAACACCGCTAAAGGCGAAGATATGGCGGTAAATCCCACCAAAGGCAAACACCTAACCAACATGCGCGCCGCCGGTTCCGACGAAAGTATCAAGCTCACGCCGCCGCTTGACCTTACCCTGGAAAAAGCGCTCGGATTTATGCGGGCCGACGAATATTTGGAAGTAACCCCCAACGCGGTTCGCTTGCGCAAACAATATTTAACCGAATCTGAACGGTTAAAAATGAAGCGAAAGGCAGATAACGGTTAAAAATCGTTGACAACCCTTCTTATCTATGGTAACCTTAAGCTTCTTAAGATTACTTGAGAAAACGCGGCTGATTACACAACTGCCGCGTTAATTTATTTATTATCTTTATTAAACCAATGAAAACATCTGCCTCTAAACCAAGTACAAGGCGGTCTGCCGGTTCGCGGCGTTCGCATTCGCGGTCCGGCTCAGGCAGCCGCGGCCGGTATAACTTTTCCTCCGCCAGAAAACCGCGGCGGTTTAGCAGTTCCAGCCCCGGCAACCGGCGGCGAAGGCAGTCTGCGTTTGACGTTTCTCTCTACATTAACAAAAATCCCGCCAACCAAGTTGACGAAGCCCCTTACAGAGCAAAGCACGCGTTTGCCGATTTTAAGCTTTCCCAAGACCTGATTGAACGCATTGGCAAATCGCACTACCTTGCCCCCACTCCAATCCAAGATCAAATCATTCCTTACATCCTTGAAGGCAAAGACGTGGTAGGACTCGCCAACACTGGCACCGGCAAAACGGCGGCTTTCTTGATTCCGCTGATCAACAAGGTTTTGGCCAAGCCCGATGAATCCGTCATTATTCTAGCGCCAACGCGCGAGCTTGTTATCCAAATTGAGCAAGAGTTAAGAACGCTGACCCGCGATCTGCGCATTTTTTCAGTAACCTGCGTCGGCGGCGCTGGCATTTACCCGCAGCTCCGCGCGCTCAAAAAGCATAACCACTTTATTGTCGGCACTCCCGGCCGAGTCAAGGACCTCATCAACCGCAAGGCGATTGTTCCCAGCAAGATCCAGACAATCGTGCTTGACGAAGCCGACCGAATGCTGGATATGGGTTTTGTCGGCGATATGCGGGAAATCATCAAACTCCTGCCGGCAAAGCACCACACGCTTTTTTTCTCAGCCACTATGACTAAAGAAGTGGAAAAGTTAATCCCCGAATTCCTTACTAATCCGGTTAAGGTGTCGGTTAAAAAGCAGGACGCGGCTAAAAACATTGCCCAGGACATCGTTAAAATCAACGGCCGGGACAAATTAGACGTGCTCACCGACCTGCTCTACCAGGAAGAATTTTCAAAGGTAATTGTTTTTGGTGAAACTAAATACGGTGTTGAAAAGCTAAGCCGAAAGCTGGTTCAGCGGGGATTTAAAGCCGTTTCAATTCATGGCAACAAATCCCAAAAACAGCGCCAGGCCGCGCTTAAATCGTTTAAAGAATCGCGAATCAATATCTTGGTCGCAACAGATGTGGCGGCGCGCGGAATTCATGTGGAAAATGTTTCCCATGTCATTAACTACGACCTGCCCTCAACCCGCGAAGACTACATCAACCGCATCGGCCGAACCGGCCGGGGCGAGCGCCGAGGGATAGCGCTTACATTTGTGGCGTAAGTTTTACAAATATTTTACCAGTTGCGCCATTTATTTTTCTCCTTTTAAATCGCTTGGTTTTCTAATGCGCTATACTTTCCTTCTCAAGCGCGGCTTTTCCAAATATCGCAATTGTAAATCCGCTGCATAAAAACAGCCGCCCGAAAAGGGCGGCTTTATAAATAATCCCCTGGCCCGCCTCACGTATCCAAATTAAGCAGCGTTGCTGCTTTAGGCCAAGGTTATATAACCTCAAATTTTTAATGTTCTGGAATAATTATACCACATTAACAAAAAATTGCTTTAAACAAATCGCTTTTCTTATAAGTTTTGCCGGTTTGCCGCTTAGTGTTTAAAATCCTAATAAAGCTGTTGGTTTTTTGGAAAATGATGCGCACAACTTCCCTTTTCTAACTTATCGCCTATCTAACCTGCCTCTGCCATCGCATGCTTGGCAGCTATTGCGAATCGCAACTAATCCCTTTCCGTTGCACTTTAAGCAGGGGCGGCGGCCCGAGATGTCAGGAATAAAGCCTAAACCGCAGCAATCAGGACAACTTTGGCGGAATTCAAGCCAACCTTTACCCTTACATTCTGGACAGCCGATTTTTTCCAATGCAATCTCCTTTACCATAAAAGGTCTATCACCAACCAAGCAAAAACGGGGAATAAGAAATTTCGGTCAACGAAACAAACTACCGCTAGCAAACCCAAGCCTGCCGCGATAATCAAATCGCCCAAACTTAAAATCCCCCCGTCAAACAAAGACCGATAACGGTCAATTAAAAACTCCAACCTTATATTTTCCAGATCGCCGGTAAAAACATGCTTGCTGCCGGAAATTTCCGCCATCCCCATCTCTTGGGCTACGCTTGAGTCTACTGGCATTCGCCAGCCATTTAGAAATTCAACCGAGATATTCAAGGCAGAACCAACAGTTAAAAACAAAATTGCCACTTGAAATAAAACTAATTTATAGGTAATTTTCTTCGCCCATTTATTCGCCAGCCAGCAAAGCCAAACCAGCGGCAAAACAAAAACAATAGCCTCTAAAGCAATAATTCGGACCATTAACTCTCCTTATTTTTAATTTAATTTGCCTTTATAACTATTCCACAAAAATAATCGGGAGGCAAAAAGGATTGCGGTAAAGCCTGCCAAGATTGAAACCGGCTAGAGCCGAACGCAAAAACATGGTAAAATCCTACCGGTCTGTAATTTACCAATTTACCCACCTCCAAAGTTTAAAAAACAATGAAAAAGGAAGGACTTTTTAACAATTTGATTCAGCGGTTAAAGAGCCAATTTTATTCGCTTTTTAAAAAAGATAGCAGTGGGATTATTTATGTGGTGCGGCATGGCGAAACTGACGAAAATAGCCAAAAAAAATTATTGGGGCAAAAAGATGTTCCGTTAAACGAAAACGGCATCAGGCAAGCTCATGAAGTAGGGCAAAAAATAAAAAAAATGGATGTGGATTTGATTGTTTCCTCAACTTTAATTAGAGCAAAACAAACGGCGGAAATAATAAATTTACACATTAAAAAGCCTTTAAAATTGGAACCAAGGCTAATGGAACGCAATTTAGGGGTTGGCGAAGGCCTCACCTTGGAAGAATTTCAAGAGAAATTTCAGAAAGGTTTTAACAGTAAAATGGCTTATAACTTTACCCCGCCAAAAGGAGAAAGCGCCCAAGAAGTTCAAAAAAGAGTTTTTGCCGTTTTGGATGAGATTAAAAAGAAATATCCTGGCAAAAAAATTCTGATTGTCACCCATTCTTTTGTATCCAGGATGATTTATAAATATTTCCACCCCGACATTTCCCCGGAAGAATTTTTTGATTTTCATCTAAAAAATATTGAGGTCAAAAAATTTAAGCTCTAGAAAAATTTTATTCGGGCTTTTTCGGGCTGAAAAGGTTTTTGTTTTTATTCACGCCGGAGATTCGGCACGCTTAGCTCCTCAACCAACTCAACTATAGATGACCTTAACGCTAAAACGCCACAACAAAGACTAATTATCAAAATCTTCCGCCCCTCGCCAAGCCAATTGGAAAATCAAACGAAAAGTATTTGCCACTTCTTTGCTCTCCATCACCACCCCTACCATTTCTTGCTTAACAAAAGAAATAATGGCAACTTTGTGGCCGTAAATGTTTATCTCAATTGATAAGGGAAATTTACCAGCTGGAATAAGCAGGGTTTGGCGTTTGTGTTTTTTATCCTCTTGTTTGTATTTTTGGGCAAAACCAGAAACTGGCGCGATTACTCGGGCTAAGATGTTGCGCTTAATTCTTTCGGGGATGTAATATTTGTCAAGCCAGCGGGCAAGTTCCTTATCGGCTCGGTGATAAGCGGTAAATGCCAAAATTTCTTTGTGACGGCCCTTTAAAGTGTCTTGGTATATTTCTTTTAACCCATCCAACCCTTCAAAAAACCTTATTTTAGGCTTTGTCTCAGAGTAATTGTACAAACTTTCAAGCTCTGGCAAAATTTTTTTTAAAGTTATTATCTGCCTCTCGGTTTTAATTCTTTTATCCATTAAAATTTCTAAAAGTTTTTTAGGCATCTCAGCTACTATCTTAATTTTGCCGTTTTTCTTTATTTCTTTTACCAAGCCTTCGTTTTTAAGTTTTTCTATGGCTTGATAACAGGTTGCCCTATTAACGCCCGATTTTTTCGCAATTTCTAAAACGCTTGCCTCCCCCAACTCCAAAGCAGCCAAATAAACTTTGGCTTGCTTGTCGGTTAGTCCTATATTTTGCAGTTCTTGAAAAAGCATAAATTTTTAACCTAAGTTATCTTTCTCGCTACTACCGTTAGTTTTTGCATTCCTTCGGGATAAAGTTCTGACGGTTTTGTTCGCCACTTCTTTATTTCCACCCCATCAAAACCGGTTATGCGAAGTAAAAACTTTAATTCTTCCTCCGTTGGGACATAGGCTAGATATTCTATCTCATCGTTTATCTTATTATAGTACCATCCGTCCTCTATGCCAGGATTTTCTCTGCCGGGCAGATCAAAAACCAACACTCCCCCATTTTTCAAAGCCAGCCAAGCGCTGCTCAAAGTTCTAAGCATATTCCCCTCGCCAAACGCTTCCAAAATCGAGTGCCAAGTATAGGTAACCATATCAAAGGAACCGTGTTTGATGTTTTTATTGTTTCGGTAATCTATTAAATCGCCTTGGATATAATTAACGTTTTTTTCGTCGGGAATATTTTTTTCAGCTTGGGCAATTAAATCTCTGTTAACCTCAATGCCGGTAACCAACAGTTTTTCATTTTGAGCCAAGCGATTAGCAATTCGGCCGCTCCCCGAACCGACATCCAAAATTCGGCGAACCTTGCTTTGTTCAATAATCTCATTTAGCATTTTTAGCTCTTTTTCGGTATCAGCGGTAATTTCAACCCTGTTTTCCATTTTCAACCCCTTCACTTTCTCATAAAATTTTTTCTTTTCCTCTTTTACTTTCTCCGGTTCAAGAAACGCCGGATCTGACTTAATTTTAGCGGCCAACTGGACTAAGTTTTTTATGTCGTCTACCGAAAAGTCGTTAATAACCAGATCTGCCCCTTGAGCTACTAAAATTTCTTTTTTGGCGGGATCAGAAGTAATTACCGCAATTATGGGCTGAACAAATTTCTCTTTGTCTTCCAATTCCTTTCCTTTCAACGTTTTGCTAATTGTTTCTCTTATTAACCTTGCTTCCCCTCCTCCTATGCCGCCTTGGTAGGCGTCTTTGTCCTCTCTAATTAAAATAAGCTCAGGGGCAACTGACAAATCTTTGTATTCATAAGCAATCTTGAGCTCGCCCAACAAATCCGTGGGTTTTAACGAATGTACCCAGAAAGGCCTTTTGTTTTTATCTTTCCTCACCTCTTCCATTCTCTCTTTTTCTATTTCTCTCAATTGGCGCTGGTCATTGACCCATCCAATTCCTTCAACTAAATCTTCTTCGTTTTTGAACTGGGACGGAAATTGGATTACTGGTTCAATGTACCAAATACCAAAAGGCTTGAACCTTGCCTTTTCTTGCCCTCTGGAATTAATTCTTTCTTTTTTTTGATCTAGGTCGGCGGTAATATAATCGCTCCTCTGAGGCCTTCTTTTAAATATTTCCC
>CAYVGF010000024.1:0-7629 GCA_964451115.1 uncultured Candidatus Saccharibacteria bacterium | reverse complement strand
TCTAATGGCAAACTGTTAAAGCTCGCTATGGCTCGCGAATTATGAATTATGGATAATGAATTATGGATAAATTCCAATAATTAATTATAATTTCAATTTTGGGAGGTCGGATCTACTAAGGAGGTCCGACCTCCTTAGATTAGATTACTTCTAATTGTTTTCAATATTTAGGAGGTTCGACCTCCAACGGAGGTCGAACCTCCATAGTAACCGCTTATTTGGGAGATCGGACTTCTATAACATTTGCCAATGACAATCAAAAAAGCGCCAAACTGGCGCTTTTTTTGAGCTGTTAGCCAAGCTTACATTAATTTCTCGGCGTCGTCCTTGCTTAGAAATTTAAACATATTGCCCCCGCATTTGGCGCAGGTGCCTTTTGCGGAGTAACGCTTGGAGCCGCCCTTGCCTTCTTTGACTTCAACTTTAGGGTCAACCATTGTTTGCATGGTCGGCTTGTTGTTTTCCCGACACTTCATGCACAGTGCTTTTAATTCGGCCATGTTTTTAGGTTTTTAGATTATTTTTTAGTTTCAAACCGCCCTTTTATTTGTTAGGATAATTATACCATTAAAACAGCATTTCAACATTTAACACTTTGTCGGCGATAAAGCAAATAAATAAAGCCATAATCCTTTTGATAGCGACCAATTTTTGGGGCGAGGCGGCTTTTGGTTTGCTGGCGCCGATATTTTCAGTGTTTATTGTGGAAGGAGTGCGCGGGGGCGACCTTTCTGTGGCCGGCATGGCAGCCGGCATTTACTGGGGCGCCAAATCAATAATCCAGATTTTTGTCGCCCGATTTCTAGACAAAAAGAGCAATGAACGCACTAATTTTGCCGCATTGTTTTGGGGCAGCGTTATTTCAGCGCTGTCTGCCCTCCTTTACTTGTGGGCTGAGACCCCTCTTCATATTTACGCCATCCAGTTTATCGCGGCAGTTGGCGGCGCCTTATCGGTGCCGGCGTGGTATGTAATGTTTGAACACCACCTTGACCGCTTAAACGAAGCCTTGGAATGGAGCTTAAACAGCAGTATCACCTTCGGCTTAGGCATTGGATTGGCGGGAGTAATCGGCGGCTTTTTGGCTGATAGGTTCGGATTTGAGGCGGTTTTCGTCATCGCGGCGGCTGTCGGTTTGCTGGGCGCGGCTATTATTCTGCCGCTCCGCAACGCGTTAAACAAAACCGAAATCTCTTGACCAAACGCAATTTAAGTATTATCCTTCTTTTGTTAACCTTTTGAATAAAAAAGAATATAAAATAAACCATAGAATTAAAGCGGAGCAGGTAAGAGTAATCGGAGAGCGGGGAGAGAACTTCGGAATCAAGCCGTTGTCAGAAGCGATTGCCATTGCGGAGAGCAAGGGTTTGGATTTGGTTGAGATAGCGCCGGAGGCCAACCCGCCGGTGGTAAAAGTGATTGATTACGACAAATTCCGGTACCAGAAAGAAAAAGAAGAGAAAATTAAGAAGCAGAGCAAAAAATCAACCGAACTGAAGCACATTAGAATTACGCCGCGCTCCGCCTTAAATGACCTTAAGATTAAAGCGGACCGCGCAATCAAGTTTTTAGACAACGGCCACAAGGTGGAAATAAATATGTTTTTGCGGGGCCGGGAAAAGAGAAACAAGGAGTTTGGACTCCAGAAATTGAGGGATTTCTTGAATATGTTTGAGGATTGTGAGATAGTGGAGGAGCCAAAGTACAGCGGGCGGGGGTATTCCGTCAAAATCGTAAAGAAAAAGAAATAATTATGAGAAAAAGCATTTCTAAAAAATTGAAGACAACCAAGTCGAAAAAGACAATTCACCGCGTGCCCGGCCAAGGGCACTCCAAAACCAATAAAGGGGCGGTTGAGTTAATGAGAAAAAAGAATTACCGGAGCCTTAACTTTAAGGCGCGGGTATTGAGAAAATTAGGTTAAATTCATGGCTAGAATTAAAAGAGGCGTTATTAAGCACAAAAAAAGGGAGAAGCTTTTGCGGCTGACCAAAGGGTTCCGCTGGGGGCGCAAATCCAAGAAGAGGGCGGCAAAGGAAGCTTTGCTTCACGCTTTTACCCACGCTTTTCGGGGCCGCAAGGAGAAAAAACGGAATTTCCGCCAGCTTTGGAACGTTAAGATTAACGCTGCCTTGCGGACGGAAGGTTTGAAGTACAGCGAATTTATTAACTTGCTGAAGAAAAAAGACATTAAGCTGAATCGGAAGGTTTTGGCCGATCTGGCTGAGCACGAACCCCAGGTTTTCAAAAAAATAATAGAGAGCGTTAAGAATTAACCCAACATTACCCTGCCCCGCTTAATTTTAATCCCTTCTTTTTTGAGAAGGGCGATTTTTTTCTTAACCCCATTGGCATAACCGCCGACTTTCAGGTCGGATCTTACCACCCGGTGGCAAGGAACCTTAATTAGCCGAGGGTTGCGGCTCAGGATTTGGCCGACGGCCCGGCAGGCTTTTGGATTGCCGGCCGCCGTTGCCACCTCTTTGTAAGTTCTCACCTGGCCGCGGGGTATTTTCTTGACGGCGGCGATGACTTTTTGGCTGAATGACTTCATAGGCTGATTTGAGAAGATTTTTTTGGTTTTGGTAGATCAGCATCCGTTGAGCTTCTTTAAACGTAAACCAGCCGTAGCCCTTGTGCTCTTTGGAAATGGTAATCTTCATAGTTTTGCTTCTGGCCAAGCGGTAAGTAACCAGCTTAAATATCCGGCCGTACTTTGTTTTGAAATGAAAGCGATCGTAGCCTTTAAATTTTTTAATCATTAATTTATCCCTTTTTAAGCCGGTTTCTTCTTCTACTTCCCTGAGGGCGGCGGTTAAGCTGTCTTCGTTTTTTTCAATGTGCCCCTTGGGGAAAGACCAGTAGCGGCCGCCATGATAAAGCAACAGGAAATAAATTTCCCGCTGCCTTTGGTAATAAATTACAAAACCGGAAGAGAATTCTTTTTTCATTTTTTTCTTAAGTAGTTTAGTAAAAGGTTTAAAGGTTTGGCGTTTAAGATGTCTTTCTTTTCGCTCCAACCCCGCCGAGCTTGGCCGATGCCGTAGATTAGATAGTCCAAGTGGCCTGGACGGTGGGCATCGGTATTGATAGCTAATTTTACCCCCTTTTCCACCGCAAGTCTAACCTGAGCCCCATTTAAATCAAGGCGGTTGGGAAAAGAATTTATCTCCAGAGCAATTTTTCTTTTTTTAGCTTCGGCCAGCACTTTATTAAAGTCAAACCGGTAGGCCGGGCGCTGGTTGATAATCCGGCCGGTGGGATGAAAAAAGAGGTTAACGTAAGGGTTTTGGAAAGCTTTGAGGATTCTTTTAGTTTGGGTTGCGGCGTCTAGGTTAAAGTAAGAGTGGATTGCAACGCCGACAATGTCCAGGTTCGCTAAGATTTTATCGGGCAGGTCTAAACTTCCGTCTTTTAGAATTTCACACTCCGTCCCCTTCAGAATTTTAAGCCGATATCCCTGCCTTTTGAGCTTTTGGTTGATTTTGTCTATTGCCCGCCATTGGCGGATTATCTCTTCTTCATTTAACCCTTTTGCTACCGCCAAGCTTTTGGTGTGGTCGGTAACGGCAATGTAGTTTAAGCCCCGCTTGGCGGCCGAAAGCGCCATTTCTTCTATTGAGTTTTCGCCGTCTGACCATTTGGTATGAACCTGAAGGTCACCTTTTATGTTCTGGCGGCTGACAAGTTTTGGCAGCTTGCCTTTTTTTGCCGCCTCTATCTCGCCGGCATTCTCTCTCATTTCCGGCTCAATGTAGATCAGGCCTAATTTTTGGTAGAGATCGGCTTCGGTTTTCCCGCCGATCTTAATAAAGTTTCCCCCTCGGCGCTCAAACAGGCCGTACTCATTCAATTTCCAGCCTTTTGCTAAAGCGATTCGGCGGAGAGCGATGTTGTGAGCTTTGGAACCGGTAAAATAATTTAAAGCGGCGCCAAAAGACTCTGGCGGCACGATTCTCAAATCAACATCAATGCCGGTTTTCAGTTTTACCGACGATTTGTCGGGCCCGTGAGCGGTGATATTTGCCACCTCCGGCATTGAAACGAAATAAGCCATAGTTTCTTCTGGCTTTTTTGAAACGGCTAAGATATCAATGTCGCCGATTGTTTCTTTAAACCTTCTGGCCGAGCCGGCTAAGGCGGTTCGCGTTACTTCCGGCCGGGCCTGAAGCCGGCTGATAATTGAATTGATAACCGGCATCATCCAGCCCAAAACAAACCGGCTTTGGGCGGAACGGACGAAGTTAAGCCCTTTTAAAATATTTTCTTCAGTCTTAGGCCCAAAACCGGGCAAAGCCCTTACTTGGCGGCTATTAATTGCCCGCTCTAAATCGTTAAGGTCTTTGACTTTTAGCCGGCGGTAGAGCTGATAAATTTTTTTCGGTCCCAGGCCTTCTATTTTTGAAAGCGTTTCAACTTCAACCGGAAATTCCCGTTTGAGCTTTTGGTAATACTTCAGTTGACCGGTTTTAATTATTTCTTCAATTTTTGAAGCGATGTTTTTGCCGATTCCCGGCAGTTTTTCCAGCGCCTCAATGCCGCCTTCTTTGTATATCTCTACTGCCGGCCGCGCCAAACCCTCAATAACCTGGGCCGCGTTCCGGTAAGCCCGCGGCTTAAAAGGGGTGTTTTTTATTTCCAAATAGTCGCCGATTTCCCGGAAGATTTTTGCCAGTTCTTCGTTGGTGACCATTATTGATTAGTTTGGTTTTGGAAAATAAATTGGCCGTTTTGGTAGGAGACCGACACCTTGTCTCCTCGGACCACTTCTTTTTTAAGGATTTTCTTTGCCAGCTGCCCTTTTAAGCTGTCGGAAATTGCCTCCCGCAAGGGACGGGCGCCAAAAACCGGCGAGAATCCCCGACGCGCTATTTCTTTGATCGCGGAATCCTCAATGCTTAATTGGATGCCGGAGTTTTCCTCAACTTGCTTTGCTAAATCTTTAACCATAATGCCGGCAATCTGGTAAATCTCTTCCGGGTTGAGGGCCCGAAAGACAATAATGTCGGTAAAGCGGTTTAAAAGCTCCGGCCGGAAGAAGGAAACCAATCTTTTCTTTAACTCAATTGAGATTTCTTTAGTGCTCCGCCCTTGCTCAATCCGCTCTTTAATAAGGTCGGAGTGGGCGTTAGAGGTGGCAATAATTATCGTGTGCTCAAAGTTTACCGTCCGCCCCAGCCCGTCGGTTAGCCGGCCGTCGTCAAAAACTTGAAGGAAAAGGTTTAAGATGTCGGGATGGGCTTTTTCAAATTCGTCCAGCAAAATTAGGCTGTAAGGTTTGGCGAGAACCGCATCGGTCAAGGCGCCGGTTTTTGAACCGTCCGGCGTGCCGATGAAGCGAAAGATGCTGGTTTTGTCTTGGTACTCTGACATATCAAACCTAATCATTTCGCTTTCAGAACCGAACTGGATAGCGGTTAAAATTTTAGACAGTTGGGTTTTGCCGACGCCGGTAGGCCCCACAAAAAGGAAAGCGGCAATCGGCCCGCCTTTCCGGCTCAGTCCGCTGCGGTACTCCCTCAGCGCTTGGCTGACCGCTTTGACCGCCTCTTCTTGATTAATTAGGCGCCGGTGGATAATTTCTTCCAGATTGAGCAGTTTTTCCGCTTCCTGGCCGGTGGCGGCGGCAACCGGCACTTGGCTCAGCTCTTCCACCATTTTAACGATTAACTCGCCGGTTACAGCCGGCATATTTTCCTGGCGGGCTTTGGCCAGCGCCTGCTTCAGCAAGTCGGAAGCCGCGCCGGGCAGGGGCTTGGATCGCAGGTAGCGGTAGGCCAAGTCAACGGCTTTTTTGACCGACTTGGCGGAGATAAGGATGTTGAACTGGTTTTCCAGCAGGATACTTTCGTAAGTTAGGACCTTGACTGCGTCGGCGGGGGAGATTTCTTTGACTTTGACTGTTTCAAATTGTTCCAGAAAATCAGAGTTTGGTTCAATAAACTGCTTAAACTCCCGCGGATAGCTTTCGCCGATGATAGGAATAGCGTTACTTTTGATAATCGGCAGGAAAACGTCAATTGCTTTTATTGCTTGGCCGGTTGTCAAAGTTTTGAACAAATTGTGGATATTGGGAATAACCAGCACGATATTGCCGGCCAGGATTATCTCTTCCGATATTTTTTGCAGCCGGCCGGCGATTTCTTCCGCGTTGGCGTTAGCAATCAAACTACCAACCTCAATTGATATCAGCCGTTTGTCAAATAAAATTTTAGGCACCTTGTCTTTTATTATGTTGTAGGCCAGGTGGCTGATGATAGTGCTCTTGCCGGCGCCGGGTTCGCCGACCAGCAAGGCGTTTGGCTTTTCCGGCCGGGCTAAGACATTGAGCAGCTGGTTGTATTCCTGCTGATGGCCGATTAAAAGCCCCACCTGGCCGGCTTTGGCCAGGGCGGTCAGGTCAACGCTGAATTTATCCAAGAAAGGAGTTGGCCGCGCGGTCCAGGCCCGGTTCATAATCCTTTTCCTGACCGCGCCGTTTTTATGGGCAAAACTGCCAATGGACGCTGAAATCTTTCTTTTTTTCAACAAAGACCGGAAACGGCCAAAAACAAGCGCAGTTTGAATGTCTTCAATTGAGATGTCCTCCTTTTGGAAATAAGTCTTCATTGCCGGCGGCGGATTTTGGGCGATGGCAATCAGCAAGTTTCTCGGTTCTATAAATTTTTCATTTAAGCTGTCAGCGATGTAGAAGCCCGCCTCCACTAAATTTGCCAATTTCTGCAAAACCTCCTTTTTAGTAACGCCGGAGCTGGAAGCGCCGCTTTGGCTGACGGCTTTTATAAAGTCTTTCGGGTTGATGTCCAGCCTGGTTAGGGCCGCTTGGACGTCTTTAAGCTTGATAATTTTTTTCAAAAGAACCAAAGAAAAGTCTTTCTTGGTCAGGTAAGACTTCCGAAAGGCCGAGTTTAATATTTTGTAGGTGTCTTTTGAGACGATATCGGCCAGGTTAACCTTTTTATTTCTCTTAATTAGGCTTCTTGCTTCATCTATTGTCCTTTCGCCGTCATGAAGATGAATTAAGCGGTCAATGAAAAATAAAGCAATTAACCCGCCTAGCCATTTCATATTCGGAGTGCCGTAAATTAGGAGGATTAGGGTTGAGAGAAGCAAAAAAGCATCAGTCGCGTAAGCTACAATCCGAACCAAGTATTCTCCTCCCGCTGTCAGGAGAAAGCGGGGCTCAGAAAAATATAAATTTGGCTTTTGGGCTTTTAACATAGATTAAATTCCGAAAATTTGGGCGATGATTATAACGGGAATCAGAAGCCAGATAACATAAACTATGCCGGCTAGCGCGAATAAAATAGCGTAAATAAAGCTGGCCACCACCAAACGGCCAGACCGCAGAATAAAGCCTAAAATGTAGCCCAGGGTGGAGTAATCTTTGTAAAGGGGAGTGAAAAGGTATTTCAGGGTAATTTTCCAGGCGAGAGTGTAGTCAATTTTTTCAAACTGGTTGATAACAAAATGCCAGTACATTTTAGCGCTTTTAAAGTACCAGTGGCGCAAAAAATCAAGGATCCGGTAAACGGCGCGTTGGATGATGTAAGTAGGGGCAGTAACCATACCTTTATTATAAAATTTCTAATTTCTAATTACTAATTTCTAATCAACGTCAAATTGCAA
>CAYVGF010000023.1:3964-7813 GCA_964451115.1 uncultured Candidatus Saccharibacteria bacterium | reverse complement strand
AATCACCTCGCAACTCAGGTTAGCCGAGTTTTGGATTGCCCGGAAAAGGGGCCAAAATTTATCCCGGTCAAATTGCGTATCGATTGACTCGCTCAACACACTGATCCGCTCCAACTTCTTTTTTTCAGCAACATACTTTTCAGGAATGTTAATTGTGATTCTAAAACGGCCATCTTCTTCTATTGAATAATCCAAATCTAACTCTTTTAACAAGCGGTAAAGCTTTTCTTTTGTTATCACTTCTGATTCTTTTTTCGCGGGTTGTTCAAACATCAATTCAAATTAAGATCCTTTGTTCTTAGTTTCTACTTTTTCAATTGAGCACCCAATATGGTTCTGCTTCGCCGGCTCTTGGCCAATTTCTTCTTTGTACATCGCATCTGCCTCAAGGATATTTTTGGCAACGCATTGAAAAATAATTTTGCCATCAGCAGAGTTGTCACGATAAATAAAACGCCTGAGTTTATCTTCTTTTTCTGGCTCAAATTTAATTTTTTCTACCATAAGCTTATTTTAACACAAACAAAAAAATGGGTTTTTAGTTGAACTGGTGCGCGCTGAGGGAATCGAACCCCCGACCCTCTCGGTGTAAACGAGATGCTCTGCCTCTGAGCTAAGCGCGCAACTGGAATTGAGCCCAAACCTTATTTACTTCTTTAACAAAGATATAAAAAAGATCGCCCCTGAAATAATAATTGAAACCGGACCTGGCGGCAAGTGGTAAAAGTAAGAAAGCGTTACGCCCCCGATTACGCTCACTAGCCCCAAAAAAACGCTCAAGCTGACATACTGCTTCATGCTGCCGGCCAGATGCCTGGCGGTGGCAGCCGGAATAATGATTAACGCGCCGGTCAAAAGGGCGCCGGCAAAGATGAAGCCTACCGCTACAATCAAGGCAAAAAACAGCAAAAATAAAAGCTCGGTCCGGTGGGGCTTCTGCCTTAAGGAAAAGGCCAAATCGGGAGAGATTAAAGTCAAAGCCAATCGGCGGCCGTAAACCAGAAAAAAGCCAATCACCGCCAAAGAGCCTAAAACTATAATGATGGTGTAAACCAGGTTTATTTTCGTGATATCGCCGAACAAGGCTTCTAAAATGTCGCTCTGGGGAATTAATACCGCTCCTAAAGCTAAAGAAAGGGAAAACATCACCCCCACTAAAGTGTCAACCGAAAGTTTGGTCCGGTGTTCAATCAGCCAAATAAGAAAAACTCCAAAAAAGAGCATAGCGGCAGCGCCGATTAGCGGATTGATTTTCAGCAAAATCCCGACCGCAATGCCCGGCAAAGCGACGTGAGACAAGGCATCGCCTACCAGCGCCATTTTTCTTAACAGTACAAACGAGCCTAAAAAACCGGCGGCAGCCGCTAAAAACCCGCCCGATATTAAAGCTAAAATTAAGTTAAACTCATTCATGGTGGGAACGATGATTATGGTGGTAAAACCGGTGATGGCCGTAGAGCTTGGTAAAAACTTCCGGCGTTAAAGCTTCCGAAGGGGGGCCGTAACAAACCTGATTATGATTCAAGCACAAGACTTCATCCGCATGGCTGTAGACCACATTCAAGTCATGGGAAATAAGAATCAAAGAAGTGCTATACTGCCGCTGCAGATCGCCCAGAAAATCATAAATAACCTCCTGGCCGGCAATATCTACGCTGGCCGTCGGCTCATCAAACAGCAGTAAATCCGGCCTTTCAATAATTGCCCACACAATAAACACTCTCTGAATCTCGCCGGAAGACAGCGTGCTTAATTTGGAAGAAAGGATTTTGGGTTTCAGTTTAACAAAACTCAAAGCCTCTTTAAACAGGAACGTCCGCTTCTTTTTTTTATCCACCCTCAGCTCCAAAAACTCCTTAACTGTTATCGGCAGGTCCCGGTCAATATCCATTTTTTGGGGCACATACCCGATTCTAACGCCCTTTTTAACTTCAATCTCTCCCTGATAAGGGACGATGTCCAGAATCGCCTTTAACAGCGTGGTTTTGCCGGAACCGTTGGGGCCGATTACCACCAACGATCGGCCTTTCTCCAAGGTAAAGTTTATGTTTTCCAAAATTGGCTTGTCGTCGTAGAAGACCGAAAGGCCTTTTACTGATATGATTTTATCATTCACGCCGAAATTATATCAGTAATCATCCCTCAAGTCTATTATTAGACTTAGTTGGGCATCTCTTCTAACTTAACGGAAACCGCCTTTTTGCTCCCTTTATGAAGCACTTTTAGCTTAATAATCTCTCCGGGCCGGCGGGCAGAAACTGCTTGGGATAAAGTGTAATTTGAGGTTAATTTCTTGCCGTTTACTTCCAAAATAATATCATTTTCAACCAAGCCCGCCTTGTCAGCCGGCGAACCTGGTATCACCGCCAAATCGGTCCGGTTCGTCCCTCTAATTAACAGTGCTCCCTCCTTTACCGGCAGCTTGTTGCTCTTGGCAATTTCCTCGTTAATCATTACGTACCGCACTCCCAGCCACGGCCTGATAATGCGGCCGGTTTTTTTAACGCTTTCAACAACCGGCTTGGCGTCGTTAATTGGAATGGCAAAACCGATATTCTGAGCGCCTTTAACGATGGCAGTGTTAATGCCAATTACCCGGCCGGTTAAATCAACTAATGGTCCGCCGGAATTGCCCGGATTAATTGAGGCGTCAGTTTGGATAACGCCGGTCAAATTCTCCGAACCAAAATCCGGACCGCTGGCCGTAATTGACCGGGATAAACCGGAAATAACCCCGACTGAGACCGTATTTCTAAATTCACCCAAAGCGTTACCGAAAGCAATAACTGTCTGGCCCACTTTCAAATCTGAACTGTCTCCCAGTTTAACGGTCGGCAAACCGGAAGCGTTTATCTTTAAAACTGCCAAATCGTTAATCGGGTCTCGCGCTAAAACTTTAGCGTCATATTTTTTGCCATCATTCATCAAAACAGTGTACTCCGCTTCAGAATCGGAAACTACATGCTTGTTAGTTAGGATATAACCGTCAGCCGACACAATAAAGCCGGTGCCGCCGCCAATTTCTCTTTTCTCAGTCCCGTTCTGGCGGTACTGCGGAATCTGGAAGCCGAAATTATCGCCAAAAAACTGGTCAAAAAACGGGTCATTAAAAAAGGGATTAACGTAATACCGCTCTATTTTAGGCAGGTCTTTGGTTACAATAATGCTTACTACCGCCGGCGAAACCTGGTTCACCGCCCTGATAATTGCTTCCTCTTGCAAGCTGATCTGCTTCCGGCTGGAACTGCCATCGCCTGCTTTGGGATTTTCAATCTGCTTTAATCCGCGCTCAACAAACAACCGGCCTAAATCAATCTGGTTAACTGAGTATAAGCCGGCTAGATAACCTAAACCGGCTGACACGACAGCGCTTATCAGCGCCGTTACCACTACCACCTTAATAAAAAATTTGCGCTGGTCCTTGTCCTTCATATTTTTACCCCTAAGAATAATTAAGACCGACCTTAAATAATTAATTTTCTAACTTTAAATTTAAACTGGATAATTACTGCTCAAGAAACAAGTCCTTCCGCCTTGGGTTTGTAATCTTTTGATTCTGTCTAATAATCTGTTTCTGCCGTGTTAGCGGGCGTGGGAGGATCTTCACGTCGTCGCTTCGCTCCTCCCCATAGGGCTTCCGCCCTCTGGCGTTCGCTCATTAACATTCGCTCACTGTCACCTCAACGGGAAATCCGCCAGTTGGCGGATTTCCCCCGACCCCCTTTAAGGTTCAAATCCTTATTTGAACCTCCGGCTTGTCCGATCTTCATCGGACCGTTCCGCCTCGGTTTTTATTTTGATAACCTTGGCAAAGAACAGTGGGCGTGGGAGGATTTGAACCTCCGGCTT
>CAYVGF010000023.1:0-3864 GCA_964451115.1 uncultured Candidatus Saccharibacteria bacterium | reverse complement strand
TTTTGATAACCTTGGCAAAGAACAGTGGGCGTGGGAGGATTTGAACCTCCGGCTTGTCCGATCTTCATCGGACCGTTCCGCCTCGGTTTTTATTTTGATAACCTTGGCAAAGAACAGTGGGCGTGGGAGGATTTGAACCTCCGGCTTCCGTCTTATAAGGACGGCGTTCTAACCCCTGAACTACACGCCCGTTTCCCACCTCAGGATAATAAAAAAATGATAACTTCTCAAGGAAGGCGCTTTAAAAGATGGACGGCCACTGCCAGCTCCCGTTCGGTGTTGGTTAATTGGTCGGAAGTGGTGTCTTTATTGTTCTTTAAACTAAGATAAGACCTAAATAAGCGGTTAAAGTGGGTGATTAGTTTCTTTTCCCTCTCATTTTTAGGCTCGTCCCGGCCTTGCTTAAAAGGCTTTTCGCCCTGACGCCCACTACTCCACTTATCAACCGCAGCGGCAACTTTTTGGGCAATTTCCTTACTGGCGCCCATTCGGTCCGGCTTTAAAATAAACTCGGCCACCTCGCTAAATAATACTCCAAAATCAACGGCGTCCATATACTCTAAAATGTAATTGAGAGTGGATTGCCAAGCAGACTCCAATTCTTTCTTGCTTAATTCTTCTTCTAGCCTTTGAATCTTTTCTTGATTTTCTCCGGTAAATGGAGACGGATCAAGATGGTCCTGTCCCCTTCTCCAAATTAAGCCATAATCCTTGGCTAGCTGGTTGCGGAGCCTGTTTATTTCTTGCTGGTTTGGGCGGTTAAGGTGCTTCTTTTTGCCGCTTAACTTATTTAACCTATCCACCAAGCTTTTAATGTTCTGTTTAAAGGAATTTAGCTGATTTTCGATATCGGCAAAATAACTGCCCCTAAACAATTTTACCTCACTTTCCCTTTTCCCCCTGTTAGACCATAATAAATCTAAAATATCGCCAACGGACCCTGGGTTGTCTCTAACCATTTCTTCAAAGCCTACACTCCTTAAAAAATCATAAAGGGCGTTGAAGAAAATAATCTCCCGCTGTTCGGAAGACATTTCCTTAATTTCTTCCTCGGTCCACTCGTTTCTCCTGTGCCTCTCTGCCGCCATATCTTTCTCTATTTCAATCCAAAGACTATTGGGTTCCGAATAATCGCTCCTTTCCTGGTCAGAATAGCTTTTTATAATCTTTATCCTAGTCTCCGCCGGCAGTGTTAAAAACAAATCCTTGATTTCACCGGGAAGTAAACTTAATTTTTTGCCAAACTCTTCACTACCATTGCTGTCAGCAGCCGCCTCGTTGTTATTAAACTCCTTGCCTTTGTGTTCCGGGTACCTGATGTCAATACTCTTCTCGCCCATAAAACTTTTAAATCTTAATAGCGTCTATCCTGAATCTAGCAGATTTTATCAGCTTGTAAAATTCTTCCTGCTCCAAGGTCTCTTTTTCAATTAGGGCCTTTGCCACCTTGGCTAAAACTTTTTTATTTTTAGTTAAAATGTTTTTAGTAATGCTGAGCGCTTTATTGATAAGGTTAGTAACTTCCTTATCAATCTCGGCAGCCATTTTTTCGGAGTAATCTTTCTCCACCGCCAGCTCTTTGCCTAAAAACACCATCTCATGCCCTTTACCGAAAGTGCGGGGGCCAAGTTTTCGGCTCATGCCGTACTGGGTAATCAAGCGGTGGGCTAAATCGGTGGCCTGCCGCAAATCATTGGAAGAGCCGGTCGTCACCTCTTTAAACCTGATTAGTTCCGCCACGTAGCCGCCCAATGCAACCGCCAGTTCGGCGATGAAATGGGATTTGGTTTTTAACCGCCTTTCTTCTGTCGGCAGTTTAATAGTGTAGCCGCCGGCAATGCCTCGGCTGACAATAGAAATCTTCTGGACTGGGTCGGCGTCCTTCAGGCCAGCGGCAACTAAAGCGTGGCCCGCTTCGTGGTAAGCGGTAACTTCTTTCTCTGTCTCCGAAATAACCCGAGACTTCCGCGCCGGCCCCAAGATTACTTTCTCAATTGAGTCCAAAATATCCTGCTCGGTAATCTCTTTTTTATTGTTGCGGGCGGCTAAAATTGCCGCTTCGTTGACCAAGTTGGATAGATCAGCGCCTGAAAACCCGGGAGTCCTTACCGCTATTTTCCTTAAATCAACTTTCTTCGCTAAAGGTTTGTTTTTAGCGTGAATCTTAAGAATTGCCTCCCGGTCATTGATATCAGGCATGTCCAAAACCACTCGGCGGTCAAACCGGCCCGGCCTCATCAAGGCCGAGTCTAGAATGTCAGGCCGGTTCGTTGCCGCCATGACTATGACGCTGGTATTATTGTCAAAGCCATCCATTTCCACTAAAATCTGATTTAAAGTTTGCTCCCGCTCGTCATGGCCGCCGCCCAAGCCAGCGCCTCTTTCGCGGCCAACCGCATCGATTTCGTCAATAAAAACAATGGAGGGCGCTGCTTTCTTGGCAGTGTTAAACACGTCCCTCACCCGGCTGGCGCCCACACCAACAAACATCTCCACAAACTCCGAAGCGGAAATATGGAAGAACGGCACGTTGCTCTCCCCCGCCGTAGCCCGGGCTAATAAAGTTTTGCCGGTTCCCGGCGGCCCCACCAGCAGCACGCCCCGGGGGATCCGAGCGCCAATATCTAAAAATTTTTTGGGAGTCTTTAAAAACTCAACTATCTCCAGAAGCTCTTCTTTGGCTTCTTTTAGGCCGGCTACATCGGCAAAAGTAACCTTGTTCTTGCCGTGGGTTGAAATCCTTAAATTAGCTTTGCCAAAAGTAAAAGCCTGGTTCACGCCAGTGCTGGCCCGTTTAAAGATAAACCAAAAAATGGCGATAATGACAATTATCGGCAAAAGCGTCGGAATCAGAATGCCGGCCCAATACTTGAAGCCGCTCTCATCTTTCACTACTAAATCCACATTTTGGAGATTTTCAGAAGCAATACCGTAATTTTTCAACGTTTCCACAATTCCAACGTTCGGCTCTTTGCGGGAAACGGCTTTCGTGCCGTCTTTTAAGCTGACTTTAATCATATCGCCGGAAACCACAATAGACTGGACTTTGCCGGCTTCAATTGCGGCCGCCAGCTTATTCAGGGAAAAAGTCTTGGTTTCCGCCGTTTGCATGGAAAGCAAGGCGGAAAATAAAAAGCTCAAAAACAAAAAACCGACAATGACCCACAGGAAATTCTTATAAAAATGTTTCATAAAATTAATATCTCAATATGCCTTATTTTAGAAAAAATAAAACCCAGCGTCAATGCTGGGCTTATAAATGTAATATTTTACCCTCCGCGTAGGCGGAGATTATTTTTTTCACCTTTGATTTCATCCCTTTAAACCCCGAAACAACAACAGAAGGTATATCCGGGTATTTGCCTTCGTGGTCAACCTGCCCAAACTTTGAGCTTTTGACCTGTAAAGGCATTTTAAAAAAAATCTCGCCCCGGAAAAAAGTAATAACAAAATCAACTCCTCTCATATCCCGATAATCGTTGGCATGGGAAAAATTCTGAATTATCCCTTCTTGTCTCAACTGAACCAGCGCTCTTCTCACAATTCGTTCTTTCCGGATGCCGGTAAGCCGCCGCTCAATTTCCCTTTGAAAAACTTTCTTTATCTCTTCGTAAGAGATAAGTTTTTCAAAGTACGGCAACGGCACTTGAAAAAATCTTGCCGTTCCGTCATCGCTCATCACATTAGCGTGAGCGAACTCAACAGTAAGGGATTTCTTGATGCCTTTTACCCTTACTGAAAACAAAAATTTTTTCTTTTTGGGACGGAACGAAACAATTAACCCGTCCCGTTTTAACTTATTTAAAATCTCAAAAATTAAAATTTCACCTCCATTTTCCACTTCTGCCTCCGTTTTTTCTTTTT
>CAYVGF010000022.1:0-8542 GCA_964451115.1 uncultured Candidatus Saccharibacteria bacterium | reverse complement strand
CCACTGGCGCAACAGGTCCGACCGGTCCGGATGGCCCGACAGGCCCGACTGGTCCCACCGGCAATGGCGGATCAGGCACATTAAACTATGTAGCTAAATGGACAGGAACTAATACTTTAGGCAATTCGTCTGTTTATGATAACGGCAACGTCGGTATCGGGACGACGGCGCCAACTTCTAAATTTGAAATTTCTGGCAGTGGTTATCTGTTTAGAATTTCTGGTGCCGGGACTGCTAATTATAAAAGATATTCTTTTTACCAGGATACAGATAGGTTAAGACTGATAAGAACTTTAGATAATGGAGGTTATGGCAGTGATTTGGTTACTTTTAAAGGGAATGGCAATGTCGGTATCGGAGCGACGTCGCCAGGATATAAATTAGAAGTAGCGGGTGAAATAGGGAGTATTGGAACTAATAAAGGTTTCAGAGTTTCAGGTCCTAAAGGAGATAACATCAATGCAGCTCCATGGTATGGGTTAGGGTATAGTAATGTAACTCTCTCAGGAGAAGTTAGCAAGGCGGTGCAGCTTGCAGGTTATTATGGAATTATTTTTGAAACTAGAGGTTCAGGAACAGATATGACAATAAGAAACGGCAACGTCGGTATCGGGACAACAAGTCCGCAAGACAAGCTAGATGTACAAGGTGGAAGTTTCTCGATTAAATCATCGGGTCCTATTATTAAGATTATTAACAGTGTTTCTAACTCACAATGGGAATGGTATAGCGGGGGAGGTATTACAAATACAGGGTTAGGGCTTTATGACAGAACTAACGGTGCTTACCGTTTAGCTGTTACAGCTGCCGGTAATATTGGTATTGGAACTGTAACTCCGTCATATAAGCTTGATGTTGCCGGCACTGGCCGGTTTACCGGCGATGTTTGGTTGGGTGACGGGACTGGCACCGATTTGACAGTAGGCGGCGGTTCCGGGAAGATTGACGCCGGAACAATTGACCCGATCTACACTATCGGCGGCGTGAAATACGCCACCTATCTGCCGGCTATGACGGGAGTGAAAGAGGAAACGACTGGTGTCATAAAATTACACCCAATTTCTAATTTCGAATTTCTAATTTCTAATGAATTAGTTGAAAACCCCAATTTATTGATTGACAGACAGAACTTGGGATTGTATGCCTCCGTGATTGACTTCAACGAGGAGCCGAAAGGTTCGGATCTGTGGCTGTTTTACCAAGCAACCGATTTGGGTAAGAATTGGGGCAATTTGATTGTAATTTTAACCCCTAATTTTGAAGGCAAAGTTTGGTACGAGAAAAATGCCGAGGGTAAGAAAATTATAATTTATGGCCGGCCTGATTCTAGCCAGATTGATAATTTGGAAGTTTCGTACCGCCTGACCGCGCCGAGATTTGACCATGATAAGTGGAGCAATTATCCTCACACGGAATCATCCGGATTTATCATTGACGAAAAGCAATAACGCCGGTAAGTTTTAATAATATGACTATTGACGGCCGGAAGATTGCCGATGAAATTTTAAGCCAGCTCAAGTTTTTACCGCCGCCGAAAAAATTTTTAGCCGCTTTCTACTCGGAAGGGAAAGAAGACGCCTTCGGTTTTTTAAAGTTGAAGCGGGAGTTTGCGGCGAAGCTGGGAATTGATTTCCGAACTTATGAGTTGCCCGCCGGCCATAACAACGACCGGGCGCGGCGGAGAGTTTTTGAGATTGTAAAACACAAAACCTGCGGCGGCGCTTTTATCCAGCTGCCTTTGGCCGATAACTTAAATTTTCGCTATATTTCAAACGCAATTCCGCCGGAGAAAGACATTGACGTAATGGGGGAAAGGGCTTTGGGCGCTTTTTATAACCGCCGGAGCAAAATCTTGCCGCCGGCGGTGGAAGCATTGAAAGAAGTTTTAATGAAAGGGCTGTCGGTTGACGAATTTGCTTTAGAACAAACCTTGAAAAGCAAAACAGTATCAGTTGTTGGCGCCGGATTTTTGATTGGCCGCCCCGTTGCGGTTTGGCTGATGGGGCGGGTGGCTGAGCTGTTGGTTTTAGACAAGGGAAGCGGCCTTAGTTTGCTAAAAACCGCGGATATTGTTGTCAGCGGCGCCGGCCAACCTCATTTAATCAGCGGCGCTTCTCTCAAAGCCGGCGCCGGAGCGGTTGATTTTGGTTATGGCAGAATCAACGGAAGTTTAGCCGGTGACTTTAATTTGGATAAAACTGACCATTTATCTTTTTACACACCAACGCCGGGAGGAACCGGCCCGATTTTAATAGCGGCCCTGCTGCGAAATTTTTATAAGCTAAACCAAAAGCAAGTTATTTAGTCATTGAGTTAAGCAAACTGCTGCCGGTCATTGCCGCCGGAACAGGCAAGTTCATAATCTCTAAAATAGTCGGGGCAATATCAGAGAGCATGCCGATGTTGGGCAGTCGGCCGGGTTGGTAAGGGGTTAATTTTTGGTATTTCTTTCCGATAAGGTAAAACGGCACCAAGCTTGGGTCGTGCTTGGTTTCTTGTTCGCCGGTTTGGAGATCTAAAAGCACTTCCGCATTGCCGTGATCGGCGGTAATAATCAGCGTGCTGTCGTTGGCAAGAGCGGCTTTTATCACCCGGCTTACCTCGCGGTCAATAACTTTAATCGTTTCTACCGTTGCCTGGTAATTGCCGGTGTGGGCGATAACATCGGGATTGGCGTAGTTGGCGAGGACAAAATCAAAAGACCGCCCTTGGATAGCGGCAATAATCCGTTCGGTAATGGCGCTGGCCCTCATTTCGGGCTTTTCGTCAAAATGGGCAATTTTTTCAGAAGGAATCAAAACTCTAAATTCATTTTCAAAAGTATCATCCCTTAAGCCGTTGAAGAAATAAGTGACATGGGCCCATTTCATTGTTTCTGCGACGCGAAGCTGGGTTTTGGAGTTTTCGGCCAGCGCTTGGCCCAGAGTATTGAAGACTTTTTCGGTAGGGAATAAAATGCCGGTTGGCGATAAGGTTTTATCATAATCGGCCATTGTTAAAGTGAACAAATTATTAAACTTTTTAACTGGAAACTTATCAAAGCTTTTATCAATGAACGATTTGGCAATCTGCCTCATTCTGTCTTCCCGAAAATTAAAGAAAATAACCACGTCATTGTCCTGAATAGGGTTTGGTTCAATGATTGTCGGTTCAATGTATTCATCGTTTTCGCCTTTTTGGTAAGTTTCTTCTACCGCTGATTTCAAAGGTTTGACCGGCGCTTCACCAACCAAGGCTTTGTATGCTTTTTCGGTTAACTGCCATTGCTTGTCTCTATCCATTGCGAAATACCGGCCGGTAAGGCTTGCGATTTTACCTACGCCGATTTTATTAATCTGGGCTTGAAGGTTGTCAATGATGCTTAACACTGATCGGGGCGGACTGTCCCGGCCGTCGGAAAAAGCTTGAATGAAAACTTTGTTCAACCCGAATTTTTTAGCCGCTTCCAAAAACGCCGCTACGTGGTTTAAGGAAGCGTGGACATTGGCTTTGGTGAGCAGACCGACAAGGTGGATGCTGGAATTAAATTTTTTAGCGTGCTCAAAAGCTTTAATGAGCTCGGGATTTTGAAAAAAGCTGCGGTCTTCAATTGATTTGTTTATTTTTAAGAAATGCTGCAAGATTACCCGTCCGGCGCCGATTGTCAGATGGCCGACTTCGCTGTTTCCTTCTTCCTCCCAAGGCAGGCCAACCGCCAAGCCGCTAGCCTGCAAAGCGCCAGCCATAAAATTATCCTCCGCGTAACGGACAAATTTAGGTTTCGCTACATAGATTGGGTTGCTTTCGTTGTTGGGACCCAAGCCCCAGCCGTCTAGGATAAGTAAAATTAAGTTTTTGTTGGTTTTATTGGAAGCCATGCGGGTTTAATTCATTTTTAGCGATGTTTACTTATGTTATTTTAAGTTATTTTGACAATAAAAGAAAATGTTTTATCATTAAATTAGCATATTATGAAAACGTCGGAATTCAATTACAATTTAGAAATTTATGATTTTTGGACTAAACCTCTGGTCAGCAGCAGGGGTCTTAATTATTGGTTTAATTGGCGGTTATCTTGCCCGGAAATTTTTAGTTCAGTTAAAGCGGGAAACTCTGGAAAGAAAAATCCAGGAGGATATAGAAAACGCCAAAACTAAGGCGAAGGAAATCATTTTCCACGCCAGGGAAAAAGCGGCGGGGATTATAGAGCAAGCCCAGAAGGAAGAGAAAGAACGCAAGCAGGAACTGCGGGACATTGAGCGCAGAATTTTAAAGAAAGAAGACGAACTGAGAGAAGAAAAGAAAAGAATTGATAACTTAGCAAAAGATTACAGCCGGAAAGAATCGGAGATCAAACAAAAAGAGCAGGAAATTGCCGAACTTAGAGATAAGGCAATAAAGCAGTTGGAAGAAAAAGCGAAATTAACCAAAGAAGAAGCCAAGGCGCAGTTGATTAAAGACTTAGAGCAGACTTATCGGCAAGAAATTGCCGAAAAGATGGTTTCTTTGGAAAAAGAGAAAAAGGAAGAGGTTGAAAGAAAACTGTCGGAAGTTATAACTTCTGCTATCCAAAGGTATTCCCGCGACCACATCAGCGATCTGACCACTACCACCGTTCCTTTGCCCAATGAAGATCTGAAAGGCAAGATTATCGGCCGCGAAGGCAGAAACATAAGGACATTTGAAAAATTGACGGGAGTTGAGGTAATCGTTGATGACGCGCCGGACAGCGTCACCTTGTCTTCTTTTGACCCTTACCGGCGGGAGATAGCTAAGCTGGCAATGGAAAAGCTGCTCAAAGACGGCAGAATCCAGCCGGCGAAAATAGAAGAAAAAGTGGAAGAAGCCAGAAGCGAACTGAAAGCAGAGATTAGAAAGGCGGGCGAAGAAGCTGCTTACGAAGTCGGCATTTTAGATCTGCCGGACGAAATCATTTCTTTGTTAGGCCGCTTGAAATTCAGGACCAGCTACGGCCAGAATGTTTTAACCCACTCCATAGAAATGGCGCATATTGCCGGCATGATTGCGGCAGAGCTGGGATTAAATGTGGAAACTGCCAAAAAAGGCGCTTTACTGCACGACATTGGCAAGGCAATTGACCACGAAGTTGAAGGCACTCACGTTGAACTGGGCCGGAAACTGCTTCAAAAGCACGGCATAGAAGAAGAAGTAATCAGGGCAATGGAATCCCACCACGAAGATTATCCGTTTGCGACGCCGGAATCATTCATTGTGGCGGCCGCTGACATTATTTCCGCCGCCCGGCCTGGCGCCAGGCGGGACACTTTGGAGAAATATCTGAAGCGGGTAGAGGATATTGAGAAAGCGGCAATGTCATTTGAAGGCGTGCAGAAGGCTTATGCCATTTCAGCCGGCCGGGAAGTTAGGGTTTTTGTGGTGCCGGAGAAAATTGACGATTTTGGCGCGCTTCAGCTGGCGAGAAAAATAGCTAACAAGATTCAGTCGGATATCAATTATCCCGGCGAAATCAAGGTGACTGTTATCAGGGAAATTAAAGCGGTAGAAGTTGCGAAATAAGACAGGTTTTAATTTTAGCCAGGTTTTATGCTATACTTTTTAAAGATAACAAGTTTAAAAGGTCGGTTTAACCAGAGTTTATTATAATTTCCAACTATGAGAAAAAGCGATTTAGTAGATTTATTGGTCAACCAGGTCGGTCTGGATTCTAAGAAAAAGGCCCAGGACGCGGTTGATGCTATTTTTGACAGCATTATCAAATCTTTAGTTAACGGTGAAGAAGTTGCGATTAGCGGTTTTGGAATCTTTAGAACCGTTCGCCGAGCGGCAAGAATGGGCGTTAACCCCAAAACTGGTGAGAAAATTCAGATTGCTGCTTCCACCCAGCCGAAGTTTAAGCCAAGCAAAGCGTTTAAGGAAGCTGTTAATTAAAAATTTAGGCAGAAAATAAAATCCCGCCGTTTTGAAACCGCGGCGGGATTTTTATTACGACCTTTATAGGGCCTAATTGGCGCCTATTTGAGCAATTCCCTCACCAAATTGCTCATTTCAATAAATACCTGATAAGATTGGCTGATTTTATCAAAAACCAATCTAACCAGGTAACTTATTGACTCGGTTTGGTTGGCAGACGGATCAGTCGTTTCAGGCGGAACGTCAGATTCCGTTGAACTGCTGTTATTGTCATTAGAAACTTCTTCCAAGGAAGGGTTTTTGGGTTGGTTATTTTCTTTTAGTTGATTTGATTCGGCTTCCGAACTGGTAGCAGTAGAGGAACTGGTTTCAAGGCTGGTGGCAGGGTTGGTGTTGTCACTGTCAACTGATTTATCAGGTTCAGCCGGCATTTTTTGCTGTTGGCTGTCAGTTTCAGGGGAGTTTGAGGTTAAAATTTCCGTTTGCCACCCTTGAAGCGATCTGTCGCTGGCAGTTTTTGCTTCCTTAATTAATTGGGCGGATTTGTTAAGCAACTGCCACAACTCAGAGCCGGAATCAACATAGTTGTATTTTTGGAGCAGCTCCAGATCGCCTTTTATTTTCAGCCATCGGTTTTCGGTGATTTTGATGGCTTTTTGGCCATCGGTGATTAGAATGTAATTTTGGATCTGTTCCGCAAGCGGCAAGTAATTTTTCTGCCGCCAGCTTTTTATTTTCAAAGCTAAAGTTGTGATATCGGCGTCAGTTAGGTTTTCAGAGTTATTAATAAACTCTTGCTGATCTTGGTAGAATTTGGTGATTTGGTTTAGTTTTTCATCAACTAATTCCCGCCAAGAGCTGATTTCAGCATTTTCAATTTTCAAATTGTCAAATTTTACTTTAAGGTCTTCCGCTTCCAGGATTGAAAGCTTGATTACATTCTTAAGCGTTTCAATTTTCAATTCCAGATTTGCTTCGTCGTTGCCTTGGTTTAGGTTTTCAACGTTTTGCCTAACTTCGTTTAAAGCCCGCTTAACGTCAGGAGACTGGGCAAAGCCCAACCTAGGCGCCAACAGCATTGCCAGAACAATGCTGAAAGAAGTAAGGATAATTACTATTTTTTCGGTTGTTTCCCTTCTCATCGCTGGTGTCTTTACTTTTTAATGCTGTCGCTTGGCGTCGGTTGGACCAATTCGTCCAACACCGAAGCTATGGTTTGGTTAATGTTTTGCCGATAGGAAATTTCCTTAACCTGAATGTCAATATTTAGAGCCTGCAGTTCGCTGTTTAACTGGTTAGGAGTAAATCGTTCGCTTATTTCCCTGGTTTGGATTGCAGGCAAAACTTTAACGCTGAAGACAGCAACTAAGAAAACCAAAAGCGCCGGCGCTAAAAAGTACCACTTGAGATTAAAAGCCGAGCCAAAAGACAGGCTTTGGCTGCCGTTTCTGCCGAGAATCAAATATCTTGTCTGCCGGACAAACTCCGAGTCCGGTTCAATTTTTTTCAGTTGTTTTAAGTTTTTAATAATTTTATTTTCCATCTTTTTCCATTAACATAAACTCTTTAAGTTTTTTCAAAGCCCGGTGCTGAATAACTCTTACCGCGCCTTCGGTTTTGCTTATTATTTCAGCTATTTCTTTGTTTTCCAGCTCGTTGACGTATTTTAAGATAATTACTTCCCGCTCATCAGCGCTGAGAAACTTTAGCTGCTCTTTTATTTTTTGAACAATTAACGAGTCGTCAATTGCCAATCCGTAGTCTGGCCAGTCTTCATAGAGAAATTCCACTTGGGCGATGTCAACGCTGCTTTTCTCAGTTCGGTAATAATCTATCACCTTATTCCGGGCTACTTTGTAAAGGTAGCTGCTGAAAGGCACCCCTTCCCTTAACTGGAAATCGTTAATGTTTTTCCAGACGCTCAAGAACACTTCTTGGGTGATGTCTTCCGCTACGGATTTATTGCCAACTCTTAAAATTATGTACCGGTAAATAGGGGAGATGTAAGCGTCGTAGAGTTTTCCAAACGCGCGCTCATCGCCTTTTACCGCTTTTTTAACGAGCTTTTCTTCACTCATAAGTTAAAACGAATGAAATTGGATTTTGTTTCAAGAATAATAAGTTCACAAGTTAATTATAGCAAACAAGCCGTTAGCGGCTCATTTTTAATTGACGTAAAAAGTCTGCCAGAATTTTAATTTTAACGCAATAACATGAGCAGATTTCAAAGTCCAGATGCTGGGTTGTTAAAGCTCGCTTGTGCTCGCGAATCATGCCCGCCCCGATTTCTCGGGGAATCAAGAATAAAGAATCAAGGATAATAAATTTCTAATTTCGAATTTCGTGCTTTTTAGTTTCGAATTTTGTGCTTTAGATTTCTAATTTTACAATTTTGGCGCATTATACATTATACCTGGTGCATGGTGCGTTGCTGTGCGGGTGCGGGGAATCATTCAATAAATGACTAATTTCTAATTTCTAATGACTAATCAATGATTAATGACCAATGACAAATAAATGACAAAGCTCAAATGTCAAATGTCAAATCAAAATACCCTACCTGCGGCAGGCAGGGATTTCGATATTCGAATTTCGAATTTCCAAAACCGCATTATACTTTATACTTTTTGCATATCGCATTATGGTGCGGGTGCGGGGAATCGAACCCCGA
>CAYVGF010000021.1:5007-8776 GCA_964451115.1 uncultured Candidatus Saccharibacteria bacterium | reverse complement strand
TGGGTTCGAGCCCCATCACCCACCCAGATTTTATTAACAATCAGCTCAAACTTTGAGCTGGTTTTTTATTTTCAAGCTTTATTCGGCTCGAACCGGAAGGGAGTCTGCTTGTTGAGGGCAGGCAACCTAAGGAGATCCAGCCTCCTTAAATTTTTTAACAGGCAGGTTTAATTTAAAAAATTAAGCCAAAGATGTTATACTTTTTTAAGTTAATTTTTAAAAGGCCGTTTTTTAAATTAGATAAATTTATGAACCACAAACTTAATAAGTCTTTTATTATTTATCCGTTAATTATCGGCGGGTTTTTGTTTTTTGCCCTTAACTCCGCTTCTGCGCAGGCCGAAGCTCCTTCGCCGTTTTTTGCGCCAAAGCCTGACCAGCCGGCTGTTCGGCAAGAGTTTCGCCCAAGCAAGGGGTTCCGCGGCATCATTAAGCCTTTTGTGAAGAAATTTGAAACAGAAAACGAGGTTCGTGACCGGGAAGAGCCAAGAGAGTTTAACCGGATTCCGCCAACAAGGCAGCGGCTCCAGTTTGACCGGGAACGAAGCCCAGAGGAAGGGTTTTCCGGCCGCCAAGCGCCGAACATTAGGCAGATTCCTTCCGTCGGAGAATTTGCCGGCAACCGGGAAGATTTCCGCCGGCGGATTGAAAAGCTGCCGATGAAGATTAGCCCTCGGCTCATAGAAAAATTCCGGGAAAAAGAAGATGAGTTTAAAGTTAAAGTCCGCAGGCTAAGGCAGGCGCCTTTAGCCGAAAAGGCCAGGGAGTTTGAAAAGTTTAAGTCTGAGCGGCTGGAGCTGTTAAGAGAAAAGCGGGCAGAGATGAGAAGGTTGATAGAAGAAAAAAGAGCGGAGTTTAAGCAGAAAAGGGAAGAGATGGCCGACCGCTTTAAGAGGGAAGTTGAAAAAATTAAAGATGAAAGGAAGAAGGAAATCGTTGAGCGCATCAATGAAAGGTTAAACGAGCTTAACGAGCGCCTAACGGAGAGGTTTAACGAAATCCTTGACCGTTTGGAAACGGTACTAACCAACATTACCACCCGCGCCGATAGCGCAGAAATCAGAGGCGTGGATGTCAGCGCGGTTCGCGCCGCCATTGCCGCCGCCCAGAGCGTTATTGACGAGGCAAGGGTATCGGTTGCCGATCAGAGCGCTAAAGTTTATGACTTTGAGATAGGCAGTGAAGAAACCTTAAGGTCCGACGTTGCCGCCGCCCGCCGAGCCGCCCACGAAGATCTTTCGTCAGTCAGGCAGCAAATTAAATCGTCCTTTGAAGCAGTGAGAAAGGCATCGGTCAGTTTGGCCCAAGCCGTTAAAGCCGCCCGGCTTGCCAACCCGGAACCCGCTGAGCCTGCCGAACCTGCCGCGCCCGCCAATCCGCCGACCCAGCCTTAATTGAAAAATCGGCTTAATGTGTTAACATAATAAAAAACAAACCTATGAGCAACGAAGAACTCAATAATCAAAATAACGATCAATCAGGCCAAGCCCAAGCGCCGGCTTCTCCCGACCCCAAAAAACCGAACAAGGGCTTTTGGCTGGGCATAGCGTTTATTGCTTTAATCGCGCTGGGCATCTGGATCTGGCGGCTTTCCACCGTTGGCCTTTTGCCGCCCCCTGCTGACAGCAACAGCAATGCTACCAGCACTGCTACCTCCAGCGAACCCCTGCCGCCGACAAGCCCTGAAGGGCCGACTTCTACGCCGACTTCAACTTCCGCCGACCAGAACCTTGGTCAGGACAGTGTGAGCGACATTGAAAACCAGCTTCAAGGAATCAACCTGGGCGACCTGGAAAGCGAATTCCAGAACATTGACCAAAGCTTGAACCAGCTTTAAAGTTTGGCTGTTAAATCTGAATTAAAAACCGGCCGCAGTTTCAACGGCTGGTTTTTAATTTTTGCCGCTTTGGTTAATTCGGTTTATAATTAATTTATGTTGAGTTTTGGAGAGATGTTAATCAGGCTGCTGGCTGCCGGCTTGTTGGGCGCCCTTATTGGTTATGAGCGGGAAACCATCGGCAAAGAAGCGGGCGTAAGGACCGATATGCTAGTGGCGATGGGTTCGGCCGTGTTTTCCATGGTTAGTTTAGTTTTACCTTATCTAATTGCCTTGCCGGCTTTGGGGCAGGACCATATTGCGGAAATTTTGGCCCGCAACGGCGGGGCTTTAAGGACAATTTCCAACGTGGTAGTCGGCGTCGGTTTTTTGGGCGCCGGCATTATTTTTCGCGAAGGCGGCCGGGTAAAGGGCATGACTACCGCTGCCTCAATCTGGTTTGTCGCCGCTGTCGGCATGCTGGTTGGAATCGGCTTGATAAAACTGGCCGTTGTCGCCTCCATTGTTGTCGTTGTTGCCCTTTACGGCTTGCGGAAAGTTGACTTTTACCGCTTTACGCGCAAATCTAGAAAAAGAAAATCGCGCAAATCAAGTTAAACCTATGGCCAATTTCATTTATCTGGATTACGCCGCTTCCACGCCGGTTGACAAAGCGGTGCTGAAAAAAATGCTGCCCTTTTTTAGCGTTGATTTCGGCAACCCGGGCTCTTTGCACCAGTTTGGCCGGACGGCGCTCTCGGCGGTGGACCAAGCCAGGATTTTTATTGCCCAATCTTTTCACGCCCGGCCCGGCCGGGGATTTCGGGAGCTAATTTTTACCGGTTCCGCCACTGAAGCCAACAACCTTGCCCTGCGGGGAGCGGTTAAGGCCTTCCGCGGCTTTTATCCTGATCGGACGCCAAAAATTATTATCTCGGCTATTGAACACGAATCAATTATCCAAACAGCTAATGACCTTGCCGGTGAAGGGGCGGCAGTAACCGTGCTGAGCGTTGACCGGCAAGGGCTTATTGATTTGGCGGAACTGGAGAAAGAGCTGGATGGGGACACGGCTATCGTTTCGGTTATGTTTGCCAATAATGAAATCGGGGTTGTGGAACCTTTGGAGAAAATCGGCGAATTAGTTGCCGATTTCAAAAAAAACCGCCCGGCCGGCGGGCAAAGCGATTTGTTTCCAATTTTCCATTCCGACGCGGTCCAGGCTTTCCAATTTATTGACTGCCGTCCTTCGGACTGCGGCGTTGATTTAATGACTATCTCCGCCCAGAAAATTTACGGCCCCAAAGGGATAGGCGCGCTCTACATTCGGCGGGCCGAGAGCGAACTCAGCCGGCTGGCCAAGATTAAGCCGATTATTACCGGCGGCCGCCAAGAATTTGGCTTGCGGGCGGGCACTGAAAATGTGCCGGCGATTGTCGGTTTCAGCGAAGCAGTGAAGCTGGTTTTGGAGAACCGCCCTGTTGTCGGCAAATCAATGCTGGCGCTGGCTGATTATTTCTTCAAAGAGCTGAAAAAAACTTACCCCGCGCTTCAGTTAAACGGCCCGCCAATGGCAGCCCGCCGCCGCAGCGTCAGCCGCCAGTTTTCTCCCGACCTAAACCAGCGCGCCCTGCCTAATATCTTAAATGTCAGTTTTCCCGGCTTTCGGGCAGATGACCTGTTAATTAAGCTGGACTTAAGCGGTGTTGGCGTTTCAACCGGCTCTGCCTGCACCGCCCGCTCAGCCCAAAAATCCCACGTTTTAACCGCTCTGGACCTTGATGGCAAGCGCCTCAATTCCAGTCTGCGCTTCAGTTTTGGCCGCCCCACAACCAAAGAAGAGCTGAAGCAGGCGCTGAGCATAATCAAAAAGATACTTAAAGCCAAACAGCTCCGCTCGTAGCCGCTTCCATCGCCCTAATTGGGCGAAAATATCCGCTATTTACAAATTCC
>CAYVGF010000021.1:1480-4907 GCA_964451115.1 uncultured Candidatus Saccharibacteria bacterium | reverse complement strand
TAAAAGTATGCCTAACTTCAACAGATTTACCATTAAAGCTCAGGAGGCGTTGGAAAACGCTCAGGAGCTCGTTGCTAAAAATAACCACGGCGAGCTAAAAGCCGTTCATCTTTTAAAAAGCCTGCTCAGCGATGACCAAACGCTGGTGCGGCCGATTTTAGTTAAAGCCAATGTTGACCCCAACCTTTTAGAAAAAGAAGTTGACCTCCATTTAGGGGCAATGCCCAAGGTTTATGCCGCCGCCGGCATTGGCCAGATTTACCTTTCTCAGGAATTAATGAAGGTGCTTAACAAAGCGGCGGAGATTTCAATTAAAAACAAAGACGAGTTTGTTTCCTGCGAACATATTTTAATGGCGATGTTGGAGGTTCCGTCGGCCGCTCGGGACATTTTAACGCGGGCCGGCGCGAGCAAAAATGCGCTCTGGGACGCTTTTACCCGCCTGCGGGGCTCTTCTAAAATTACTGACGAGATGCCGGAAACAAAGTATCGGGTTTTGGAAAAATACACCGATGACCTGACCAAGAAAGCTGCTGAGGGCAAGTTAGATCCGGTTATCGGCCGGGAGGAAGAGTTGAGGCGGCTGATGCAGATTTTGAGCCGGCGGACCAAAAACAATCCGGTGCTGATCGGCGAGCCGGGCGTCGGCAAAACCGCCATTGTGGAAGGCTTGGCTCAGAGAATTATTGCCGGCGAAGTGCCGGAATCCCTCAAAAATAAAAAGATTTTAAGTTTGGATCTCGGCTCTTTGGTGGCTGGTACCAAGTTTCGGGGCGAGTTTGAAGACCGCTTGAAAGTTTTAATTAAGGAAATTGAGGAATCAGGCGGCAAAATAATTCTGTTTATTGACGAAATTCATATGATTGTCGGCGCCGGCGTGGCCGAGGGCGCTTTGGACGCTTCCAACTTGCTCAAGCCCGCCTTGGCCCGCGGCACCCTTCACGCTATTGGCGCCACTACCATTAAAGAATACCACCGCTACATTGAAAAAGACGCCGCTTTGGAAAGGCGGTTCCAGCCGATTTTAGTGGAAGAGCCTTCCCTTGAAGACAGCATTGCCATTTTGCGCGGCTTGCGGGAAAAGTATGAAATGCACCACGGGTTAAAAATCAGCGACGAAGCGATTGTCGCTGCGGTTAACCTTTCTGTCCGCTACATTACTGACCGGTTTCTGCCGGACAAGGCAGTGGACTTAATTGACGAAGCCGCTGCCGCTCGCCGGCTGGAGTCCGACAGTTTGCCCAGCCGCTTGGACGATCTGCGGCGGGAAATTACCCGTCTGGAAATTGAGCGCCAAGCAATCCAAAGTGACGCTAAAGACAAAGGCAGCAAGGTTAAATCAGCCAAATTAAAGGCGGTAGAAAAGAAACTGGCCGAACTTAAGCGCCGGAACGATGAACTTTCCGCCAAGTGGCACAACGAAAAAATCGCCATTGAAGCCTTAAGCGGCTTGCGGAAGAAAATTGAAGACCTGAAATGGGAAGCTGAAACGGCGGAGCGGGAAGGCAACTTTGAAAAAGTGGCCCAAATTATGTACGGCGCCCTGCCTAAAGCCCAGAAAGAGCTGAAAAGCTTTGAGCGCAAAGTGATGAAAAAATCTTCGGCTTCAGAGTCTGGCGAGAAGTTTATTAAGGAGTTTATTGACGCCGAAGACATTGCCGCTGTTGTTTCCCGCTGGACCGGCATTCCGGTGCACAAAATGATGGAGTCCGAAATGGAGAAACTCTCCCGCATTGAAGAAGAGCTTTCCAAGCGGGTTATCGGCCAGGATCACGCCATTGAAGCGATTGCCCGCGCCCTGCGCCGCTCGCGGGCCGGTTTGGCCGATGAAAACCGGCCGGTTGGCTCCTTTATGTTCTTAGGCCCTACCGGCGTGGGTAAAACCGAGCTGGCCCGGGTTTTGGCCGAGTTTATGTTTAACGACGAAAAGGCAATGATTAGGATTGATATGTCAGAGTATATGGAGCGCCACGCTGTCGCGCGGCTGATCGGCTCGCCGCCCGGCTATGTCGGTTTTGAGGAAGGCGGCCAGCTGACCGAAGCGGTCCGCCACCGCCCTTACAGCCTGATTTTATTTGACGAAATTGAAAAAGCCCACCCGGAAGTCTTTAATATTTTGCTTCAAGTGCTGGACAACGGCCGGCTGACCGACAGCAAAGGCAAGACGGTTAACTTTAAAAACTCAATCATAATCTTAACTTCCAATGTCGGCAGCGAGTATTTCCGGAACATTACCACCATCGGCTTTAACGCGTACAGCGACCGCCAAAGCGACCTGCAGGCGTCGGAAACCGAGTTCCGCAGCCGGGTTATGGAAGCGTTAAGGGAAACTTTCAAACCGGAGTTTTTAAACCGGTTAGACGAAATTATTGTCTTTAATGCCTTGAAACCCAAAGACATTGAAGCTATTGTTAATATTCGGCTAAACGAAGTAAAGCAAAGGCTGAGCGAACGGGGGATTAAGCTTAAAATTGATCCGAAAGTCAAAAAGTACATTGTGGAGCACGGCTTTGACCCCGATTTCGGCGCCCGGCCGATAAAGCGGCTGATTCAAAAGCTGATTGTAGATTCATTAGCCGACCAAATCGTTAAAGGTAAAGTTAAAGATGGTCAAAAAGTTAACATCACTCTTAACCGCTCAAACAAAGTGGAACTTGCTGTTTAGGCCGGCGCTGCTGAGCTTAACTCTCCTTTTAATTGCGCTTTTCGGCTTTAAAGCCTTGCTGGTTTTGGCCTACGCCGCCGCGGCGCTTAGCTTTTACTGGCGGATTTTAAAAGAAAAACCGCCTCTCCGTTGGCATTTTTTGGTTCTGGCCGGTTTTTTTCCGGCTCTAATTCCCGCCGCCCAGAGCCTTTTCCCGCCGCTTAACCTTATCTCTTTAGTTCTTATTATTCTGGGGATTGGTTTTTTGGCCTGGCTGATTTTAAGCGTTTTGGAGCTCAATTTTTCCGACCAAGCCGCCGCTTACGAGGCTGTTTTTTCTTTTGAACTGCTGGTTTTGTTTCTGGGATTGTTTTATCTTTCGTCTTTCCCGCCGCTGGGGCTGGTTGGCGTTTTAGCGGCTCTGGTGATGTTTAAGGTTTTTCAAGAATCTTTGTCTTTTTACTTTCCTGATGGGCCTAAAGCCAGCCTTAATTTGCCCGCCGGCGTTTTAACCCTTATTGGCCTGGAAATTCTGTGGTTTGCCAATCTTTTGCCGATAGAAACGGTCAATTTGGCGGTTTTGGCGGTGATTTTTGCTTCTGTTGCGAGAAGTTTGGCTTTAGCCGGCCTCCGCCGCCGTTTGAGCACCGAGTTTATCCTTAAAGAGGCCACGCTTCTTGTGCTTTCCACAGTCATCATCTTTGCCCTTTCCCACTGGACACTAAGATAAAAAGGTGTCAGGAACCTTTTTTAGCTTAAAATCTATTTTTTGAACCCTTCCTG
>CAYVGF010000021.1:0-1380 GCA_964451115.1 uncultured Candidatus Saccharibacteria bacterium | reverse complement strand
CCTGTAACACTCTTTGCCTTGGTTCGTTTTAACTTAAGAAAGCAAAGGAAGTTTGACTTATCCACAGCTGACTGAATTTGCTTTCCTGCAACTTCACTAATATAATAAAGCTAAGTGTCTTAATCTCCGATGACTTAGGGTGAGGACTAAGTCTAGCAAAAGTGAGCTCTTTTTAGGGCCTTGTTTTGCGCATTTTAATCACCCTGAGTTTTCGGGTGATTTTTAAATTTTGTTTCCGACCCCTTTCCCATAGCTTTTGGTAATGGTTTTGAGATCCTCACTCATCAAAATCGGCGCTAAAAGCTGAAAAAGGAAAGGTTCCGGCGTTTATTACATTAGAAAAGGTCGATCTTTGGCTTCTTAAGCCGAAGAACAACACAAAAATCATTAATTTTAGGTCGATAAAACCTAAAAAAGTCGTAAAAATTAAAATTAAAAAATGAGTACACACTTAAAGAAATTCACAATTATCGCCCTGACCGTGATGACCATCGTTGGTATGTCCGGTTTTGGGGTTCCCGCGAAAGCGCAGACTGTGGCTGATCTCCAAGCTCAGATCGCCGCTTTGTTGGCTCAAATCCAAGCTTTGCAAGCTCAGCTTAGCAATGTGCAGGGTGGCGGCAACACCAGCGGTGCCAGCAGCTTCGTTCAGTGCAACTTTACCCGCAGCCTCAAGTTAGGGGTTGTTGGTGATGATGTTCAGTGTTTGCAGCGGTACCTCAATGCGGCCGGCTTCCAAGTAGCCGCTAGCGGTCCTGGCTCGGCTGGCAATGAAACCAAGTACTTTGGTTCTTTGACCAAGAAAGCCGTTGCCGCCTGGCAAGCTGCCAATGGCGTTTCGCCGGCAGTCGGTTACTTCGGTCCGATCTCAAGGGCAAAATATAATGAGTTGGCTGCTTTAGCCGCCGCTCAACCGCCAGCGCAGCCTGAAACTCCTGAAACTCCTGAAGTTCCGGCTGGCGCTGATTTATTGGTCAAGTTGGCTGATGATAATCCGGCCGCAACCACCATTGGTTACGGCACTTCCTTTAACCCGGCTTTGAAAGTTATGCTCGTTGCCGGCTCAAAGGATGTTAACATCAAGTCAATCAAGCTGACCAAAGGCGGTTTTGTTGCTAACACCAACATTACCGGCGTTGACATCATTGATGACCAGGGCGTTCGCCACGGCAACGTCATTTCCTCAATTGATGCCAACAACAATGTCTTGATCAGTTTCAGCTCCGATCCGATTACTGTTCCGGCTGGCCAGTCTAAAGAGATTACCGTTCGCTTCAATCTCGCCTCTGGCGTTTCTAGCGGCACGGTTTACTTCTCAATTGCTTCGGCCTCCGACATTGACGCTGACGGCGCGGTTCTGAGCGGCAGTTTCCCGCTTCA
>CAYVGF010000020.1:1475-8950 GCA_964451115.1 uncultured Candidatus Saccharibacteria bacterium | reverse complement strand
TTAAAAATTGCGCTCTACGGCGCCGGGGTGATAGATTTATTTCATCAACAGGCGGATGACGCGATTGTCCAGAAAGAGTTTCCCGTCCGGGTTATCGGCTACAACCCACCCGGCTGGTTTAAAGTTTTGGGGTTTAATTTCTCTCCGGCGGGGGAGATTGCCAAGCTTTACCGGTCGGCGGCCGATGTTTTCGCCCAAGCTAAAGACAGCGCTTCGCGTTTAGTGTCTGGCGTCGGCCGGACCTTTAGCGACGCGTTCGGCCTAAATGACGGCTTCAAGCTTGATTCCGAAATTATTGTTGAAACCAAACTGCCTAAATCGCCCAAGCTTTATTCCGGAAGCCAGGATGATTCTTCGCTCGGCCAGACTGCCGCCGCTTCGCCTAAGCCTAAGAGAAAAAGTTCCTCAACCAAATCTTCGCCGGTTAAGTTTTGCCGCTTTAAGACTTCCCGCCAACCGCTCCGAAACTCGTTAATTATCAACGAAGTAGCCTGGATGGGGCGGCCGGACGGCGCCAGCCAAGAATGGGTTGAGCTAAAAAATCCCTTATCTCAGCCGCTAGACATTTCCGGTTTCCAGCTGATTGATAAAAGCGCCCAGATTGAGTTTAGCTTCCCGTCCAACACCGTTATTCCGGCAGGCGGTTTTGCCGTTCTGGCGCGCGGCAGTTTTTTGCCTTTGCCTGAAACTTTCACTTATACCGGCGCCCTTTCCAATACCAAAGAAGGCTTGAGGCTATTTGATCCGAACTGCAATTTACTTGACGAGGTTTTAGCCGACCCCGCTTGGCCGGCGGGCGACAACAAAACCAAGCAAACCATGGCCCGAACTAGAAGCTTAAGCTGGCAGACCAGCCAGACCGTTGGCGGCACGCCGGGACGGGAAAATGATTTTCTCGCCGAGTCGGAACCAAGCCAAGAATCTAACCAGCCGCCGAAAGGCAAACTAGTTTCCGCTTCCACTACCGGCGATGTGAGCCAGCTGCCTTCCAGCCAAGATAAAAGCTCTCCGCCGCCTAAAATCTGCAAATACCAGAAAGATATTTCTTCGCCCCAAAACCGCTTGCTGATTATTAATGAAGTTGCCTGGATGGGTACGGCTAAAAGTTATGCCGATGAGTGGATTGAGTTGAAAAACCCTTTGGCGCAGAGCCTTGATGCCGGCGGTTTCCAGATTTTAAGCGAAAGCGGCAGCTTGAAAATTGTTCTGCCGGCTTCAACAACTATTCCACCCGGCGGCTTGTTCCTTTTGGAGCGGTCTGACGACGATACTTTGCCCGATGTTGCTGCGGATTTAATTTACCAAGGCGGCCTGAAAAATAAAAGTGACGGCCTGGAGATTTTGGATCCGAATTGCCGGTTGGTTGACGGCGTTTCAGCCAATCCCGCTTGGCCGGCGGGCGATAATAAAACTAAGCAAACCATGGAGCGCAGTTCCAGTCTGGGCTGGCAAACCAGCCAAGCCAGCGGCGGTACGCCCAAACAGCCCAACAGTCCCGGCATCAACCTTGGCGGCGGAGGCGCGCCGCCGCCTGTTACTAGCGGCAATTCTTCACCGGCGCAAAATTTTGCTGGCCAAGTTTTAATCAGCGAAATTATGCCGGCTGGCGCTGAAAGCGCAAAGTCGGAGTTTGTTGAGCTTTACAATCCCGGCAGCCAAGCTGTCAGCTTAGCCGGCTTTAGTTTGAAAAAGAAAACCGCTTCCGGCAAAACGTACAATCTAGTTTCCAAGATTCAAGCTGATATTCAGCCCAAATCATTTTTGTTAATTGCCAGTCCGGATTACCAAGGTGGCGTTTCCGCCGATGTTTTATATTCCCAAGCTTCAAATTATTTGGCTGGCAAAGAAAACAGCGTCTTGTTAACCGCGCCGGACGGATTAATAGTTGACGAGGCAAGTTATTCCGAAATTCCCGCCGGCAGTTCCTTGGAGCGCAAAGCTCTCAGCGGCCAAGTTTGCGTTTCAGCCCAAACTGACGGCGAATTTTTAGGCAACGGCTGCGATACCCAATCTGCCGCTGATTTTGAACTGCGGGATTTGCCCAATCCTCAAAACTCCGCCAGCTTGCCCGAGCCCCGCCCGGCGCCAGCCGCGCCGGCCGGCTTTAAAGTTGATTTTAACTCCGGCCAATCGGAGATTTTGTTTTCCTGGCCGGTTGTTTCTTCGGTTTATCCTTTGACTTATCGGATTTCAGAAATTTCCCCTGAATCAAAAACCGTTGCCGAAGGAATTGCCGGATTAAAATATACTCTTCCTGCCGACGCGGTACCGAAAACCGACAGTGTTACCTTTTCTTTAACTGCCGTTGACAAAGACGGCCTGAGTTCAGATCCGGTTTCCGCCGTTTTGCCCGCCCGGCAGCCGCCGGTTGTTGACCAGAGCCATGTTGTAATCAGCGAAATCTTGTTTAACGCCGAAAGCTCTGACGGTGGCAAGGAATTTGTTGAGCTTTACAACCCAACGGAATCTGCCGTTGATTTAAACGGCTTTAAGCTGATTTTGGACACTGAAGACGCCAGCTCTACCAAAACCTTGGCCGTTATCGGCTCAAAAGATGTCGACCGGACCAAAATTAACCCAAAGGGCTTTTTCCTGATTGGTTTGTCTAATTTTGACAGCGGCAATTACGGAGTGCCGGCCGATTTAATCCGCTCTGCCGCTTTGCCTAACTCCGGCAATCATTCTTTGGCTTTGTTTGACTCAACCGGCGCTAAGATTGACGCGGCAGTTTACAGTGAAACTTTGCCGGCCGGCCAAAGCTGGGAACGGAAAGCTTACGACGGGACGAATTGCCTGAGCGCCTCTTCGCCGGCGGCTGAATTTTTAGGCAATGGTTGCGACCGGAATTTGGCGGAAGATTTCAGTTCCCGCCAAAGCCCCACTCCCCAGTCAACGGCCAATTTTCCCGAGCCGCGGTCCGCTCCCGCCGCTTCCGAGCCGCCCAGCCTTAATTACAACCGCCAGACTTTAAGCTTTGAATTTGCCTGGCCGCCTTATTTTGATTACCGCGGGTCATCCAGCACAGTTTCTTATTTAATTCAAGAAGTAACGAATTCCAAACCTCTTGCCGTTTACGCTTCTACCACGCCTAATTTCAACTGGCGGATTAAAGAAGTGGGACGGGATTATAAGTTTAAGTTTCAGGCGTTTGACAAAGAAGGATTAGGTTCCGAAGCGGTTGATTTCAGTTATTCTGTCCCCAGTTTAATCAGCCAGCTCTACTTCTACCAGAATCCGGCCGACAGCAAAGCGATGGCGGATTTAAGGTATGATCTCTATCCTTTCATTCCAGATCTTTTCCGCGGCAGCGGCAACAACACTCGGAAGGCGGCGCTTTTCTACTTCAATTCCGAGCCGGCAAAGACATCCCCGATTTACCTGCGCGGCGGGTCTAGCTGGGATCTTGGCGGCAATAATCCCGTTCAAGTTAGCTTTCGCAACTGCATTGGCTCAACCACTGCCCAGCCGGCTGTTATTTTTCCGGATACCGGCAGCTGGTGCCAGCCAGCCGGCATTCCCAATACCCAAACAGTCAGCTTAGGCGAAGTTGCCGAAGACAACCGCGCCGTTTTTCCGGTTGCCGTTCCGGTTGGCGCCAACCTGTCGCCAAATGATTACCTTACGGCCGCTTTTTACGGGTTCTCAACCTCCCGGGCCGACATTTTTCATTTTGAACTGGTTGCTGTTGATAAAACCAAGTATCACTTTTCCAGTTCGCCGCCGCCGTCTTTGCCGCCGGTCTTTCAGAGCAGCCAGTTGGAGTTTGAGTTTGACGACAAAAATTCCAAGCTAATCGTCAAGATTCCGGCTTACTCCGATCCGGATACGCCTGACAGTTTGCTTGCTGTTGAAGTTAATTTCTCGCCGCCGGGGAGCAAGGACGATTCGCTGTGGCGGCAGGTTTCGCCGAATGAGATTTACAATAAAAAGATTGTCAGAAACGTTTCTTTTGGGGACAAATTCGCGGTTTATTTAAGGGCTAAAGACGATTTAGGCAATTACTCTGAAACTCTCGCCGGCGACTGGCAGTATCCGGCGGCAAACATTGTTTACCGGCAACCCGTTGCCGACGGTTTCAGCAGGCTTTGGGGCAACAAAAGCAACGGCTTAAGCATTGCCAACTCTCTTGTTTCGCCCGCTGATTTTTCCTTTACCAAAGCCGCTTTGAGATTAAAACAGGAGCCTTACGGCGGCCAGGATCGGCCGTCTGATTTTGCCGATTTGACGCTGAAAGTTTACCCCGACAAAAGCAACGCGCCGGACTCTTCCCAGCTGCTTGGCTCAGCTGTTTTGAAAGCTGTTTATAACCCCGACCCGGACCAAGATTTAGTTTTCAACTTTGGCCAGCCGATTCTTTTCACTGCCAGCTCCACTTACTGGTTTGTGCTGCAGGCGGACTACAGCAATGTATCCCAATCTTACTGGCGCAATTACTGGCGGACTGCCCTTAATTCCGCCAACCGAAAATGGTACCTAATTTTAGCCGAGTAAGTTTCAATTCGAGTAAGTTTTAATCAAATCAACCCCAACCAAAAAATTTTAACCAAATAATTGTATTACACCACAAATTTCAATCTATGGAGGTCGGACCTCCATAGATTGTAAAGCTGATATGTTGGTGTAATTTTATAATTGACTTTCCGCTTGCTAATTGGTTTACTTAAACCGAAATCTAATTAAACCAATGGCCAAAAAAGCCAACTCCTTAAAAGATTATCTCTCTTTGATTAAAGAGCGGGTAAAAAAGTCGCGGATAACCAAGCCTTATCAGATGGCCGGCTTAGTTTTGGCTGAAATTTTGGAAGACGAAAGCCATAAATCCCTTTACATTAAGCTGGCCAAAGAATACAACGGCGACTTTTTGATTTCGTTGGCGAAAGATATTGCTGACCGGCCCCGAGTTAAAAACAAAGGCGCTTATTTTATGAAAGTTTTTTACAACACCCTTGCCCAAGAACCCCAAAGCGTTGTAAAATCAGCCCAAAAGCCAAATTCCGCGGCTAAAAAGAAGCCGCAGAGGAAAGCTAAACCGCAGTCCGCAAAAACGGCTAAAACCAAAAAACCGAAAACCAAACGCCGAAAAACAAAATAACTATGCCTATATTAACCGTTAACAACAAAAAAGAAGAAGAGTTTTTAAGGGCCAAAACAAAAGAAGTTGACCTGAAAGCGGTTGATAAAAAGGAATTGAGGGAGCTTATTCGGGATATGCGGCGGGCAATGCGCCAGGCAAACGGCATTGGCTTGAGCGCCAACCAGATTGGAATTGATAAGCGGATTTTTGTCGCTCAGATTGAAGATCCAAACGGCCGGCCGAAATTTTACGCCGTTATTAATCCTAAAATCACCAAAAAATCATCGCCTAAACACCCTTTGGAAGAAGGCTGTTTGAGCGTGCCCGGCGTTTACGGCATTGTTGACCGCTACGAAAAAGTGGTTTTGGAAGGCTTTAACCCCTCCGGCCGGAAAATTAAAATTAAAGCCTGGGGCCTGCTGGCGCACATTTTCCAGCATGAAGTTGACCACCTAGACGGCAAATTATTCATTGATAAAGCCAAGGAAGTCGTTGACAGCAACGAACCGCAAGCAGCGTAAGTTACCAATTTATTTATCTTTAATAACATCAACTGAGCAAGCAATTAAACAAACAAGCAAAGACGCAAGCAAGTAATTAAGCGATAGAGTTTAACAGCAGGATAGTATAATGACCGATCGGTCATTATACTATCCGGAAGAGGGTTGGAAATGGTGGTAGTAAAAAATTGGAAAAAACGAAAAATTGGAGAAATGAGAAATTGGAGAAGTAAAAAGTGAAAAAAATAAAAAGTGAAAAGTAAAAAATTGGAAATTGGCAATTTATTGCCAACACTTGCCTTTTTCCGTTTTTTTCAGTAAGCTAATTTTACGATGGATACTCAAAAAAAGGTATTTATTTTGATTACCGCCGTCTTGGCCGCCGCCGGCTTATTTTATTTTGGCTTCTATATGGGAGTCAATGTCGATCTAAGCAAGTACTTGGACGGCTCTCAAGTTTCATCCGGGGAAAGTACCGTTGTTGATAACTCCGCGCCGAACGGCCTGAAGGCCAACTTTTCATTGTTTTGGAACACGGTTGATATAGTTAAAAACCGCTATTACAAAGCGGATGAAATCAAAGACCAAGATTTGCTCTACGGCGCCATTAAAGGCATGGTTGGCTCCTTGGGCGACCCTTACACCGACTTTTTTCCGCCTAAAGACGCCAAGAAATTTGAGGAGGATATCAACGGCGTTTTTGGCGGCATCGGCGCTGAAATCGGAATCCGCAAAAACCAGCTGGTTATCGTTTCGCCCCTAAAAGGCAACCCGGCGGAAGCGGCCGGCTTAAAAGCGGGGGACCAAATTTTGAAAGTTGACGATACCTTTACCAACAGCTTAACCCTTGATGACGCGGTAAAAATTATCCGCGGTGAGCCCGGCGTTCCTGTCCGCTTGCTGATTATGCGGGAAAACTGGGACAAGCCAAAAGAGTTTAAAATTGTGCGCCAGGTTATCAGGGTGCCGACTTTAGATTGGGACATGAAAGAAACGAAAGCCGGCCGGGTGGCTTATATCCAGCTTTACAGCTTTAACACCAATGCCCCTTCCTTGTTTTACGACGCTTCCTTTAAAGCCTTATTAAACGGCGCTAAAGGGCTAATCCTTGATTTGCGGGATAATCCGGGCGGCTTTTTGGAAGTGGCGAATAATTTAGCCGGTTGGTTCTTGGAAAAAGGGCAGGTGATTGTGAAAGAAAGATTCCCGAACGACAAAATTGACAACTTTTTCGCTTACGGCAGTGCCGCTTGGAATAAATTACCGGTGGTGGTCCTGGTTAACGGCGGTTCCGCCTCCGCTTCTGAGATTTTAGCCGGCGCTTTGCGGGACCAGTTGGGCGTTAAGCTTGTCGGCGAGAAAACGTTTGGCAAAGGCACAGTGCAGGAAGTTGAATCCCTGCCGGACGGCTCCACTCTTAAAGTTTCTATTGCCGAGTGGCTGACTCCTTCCGGCAAGGAGATAAACGATGTCGGCTTAGAGCCTGACGTTAAGGTGAAACTAACCGAAGAAGATTTCAAAGCCGGCAAAGATCCGCAGTTTGATGCCGCCTTGAAATTAATTGAAAGCGAGATCAGGCAATAAAGCTCGCTTCCGCTCACGAATCATGAATTAAGAATTATGAATAAAGAGATGGTTTCTAATTGCTAATTACTATTTTTTTCTGTCCCGATACTTTGGGAAATCAAATCCCAATGACGAACAATAATAAATTCTCCCGAGGGGGGTCGGGACAAGCAAATGACAAATAATTTTCAATTTTCAATCAATTATCAATGATCAATTTTTTTCAACAATATAATTTGTGTTAATCCGTCGATTAAATCTGTGTAAATTTGTACTTATTTAAAATTATGAGAAAAAAAATAAAAGTTATTTTTAAAGAAGACCTGCCCAAAATT
>CAYVGF010000020.1:0-1375 GCA_964451115.1 uncultured Candidatus Saccharibacteria bacterium | reverse complement strand
TAAAATTATGAGAAAAAAAATAAAAGTTATTTTTAAAGAAGACCTGCCCAAAATTGCGCGCAAGTTTGAGATTAAGGAAGTAGCAATGGGCTTTTTCCGCAACTATCTGATGCCGAGGGGATTGGCGGTTGTTGCTGATGAAGAGTCTGTAGCTGAGCTGGAGAAACAGAGAGCCGCTTACGAAAAAGCCCGCCAGGAAAGGATAAAAAATCTTGAAGCCCAAGCGAAAAAACTTGCCGGGTTGGTTTTGGAGTTTAAAGAAAAAGCGGAAGGCGGCAAATTATTCGGTTCGGTTTCTGCTGAAGACATCAAGGAAAAATTAGCTCAAGCCGGCTTTGAAGTGGCGGAAGTGGAAAATATCCACCTCAAAGAACTGGGAGAGTATGAGGTCAGCGTTGATTTCGGCGAGGACGTAAAAGGAAAAGTAAAAGTTAAGATTGAAGAAGAGAAATAAAGCTTAAAAAATTTCAAAAACCAAACTCCAAATTACAAATAAGTTCCAATAATCAAGCTCTAAACTTAGTTTTTTTGAGGCTTATATCTGCGCAACAAAGCCTAAAATCGTTACAATTCAAATAATCCAATATTAATCTAAGGAGGTTCAAGATCTTTAGGTTGATGTTGCGTGGTTGTGGATTTATATTATAATTATTCATAATAATTCAATAAGTTATGCCAAAAACAAAGTTTGAAATAAGCATCCCTGTATCAATTCTTAAGGAAGGTAAGAGATTTGTTGCTTATACGCCGGCTTTGGATATATCCACTTCTGGCAAGACTTATGAAGAAACTCAAAAAAGGTTTTCTGAAATCGTTTCAATTTTTATTGAAGAAATAGTAAAAAAAGGAACCGTTAATGAAGTGCTTAGGGACTTAGGATGGAGAAAAATTAAGACTAAAGACAAATTAAATTGGGCGCCACCGGTTGTAGTATCTCAGGACACTCAATTAATTAAAGTATAAATGCCGCGCATTACGCCAATACATTGGAAAAGATTTGAAAAGTTTTTAATATTTGTCGGATGTAGTTTTTCGCGGGAAAAGGGCGATCACAGAGTGTATTGGAGAAGTGATTTAAGAAAGCCTATAATAATACCCAGAGACCCCGCTTTGCCTGTTTTTATAATCAAAAATAATTTAAATACTCTTAAAATCTCTCCAAAAGAGTATCTTGAGATATTAAAACAGATTTAGTTTTTCAGTTAATTTATTGTCATTTACTTACCCTGCTTGTGGCAAGCAGGCAAATTACAAATTCTAAATTAATTGGTAATTGAAAAATTGATAATTGATCGAAAATTGACCATTGATAATTGAAAATTATTTAACTCTTGATTCCCCGAGGTATCGGGGCAGGCCCCGAGGTGTCGGGGCA
>CAYVGF010000019.1:0-9683 GCA_964451115.1 uncultured Candidatus Saccharibacteria bacterium | reverse complement strand
CAGAGTTTCGGGATCAAACACAACCTTTGCCCGCTTATTGGAAAAATCAACATCAACATTTTTAATGCCGGCTAATTTTTTAATCGCGCCTTCCACAACCATTGCGCAGTGGGGAGAGTCCATGCCAATTACTTTAATGGAAACTATTTCGGAATCTTTGCCGGAAGTTTTTCCTTTTTTCGCAGCCGTGCCTTCCTTGCTTTCGTCAAGAACTGATTTGTCGCCAATATCAAGCTCATAACCGATGGATTTCACCGCCCGAGCCAAGTCTTGTTCCGAGATGACATTTTCATCAAACTCAATCAGCGCCGATTCTGACGCAAAATTAACCGACGCCGAATGAACGCCGGCAGTTTTTGTAAGCACGCGCTCAATCGTATTCACGCAGCTCGCGCAGTGCATGCCTTTAATTTTGTATGTTTTTTTCTTCATTGTTTTATTGTTTATCTCTTGCCCAAGTTAGCAGCACCCTTTCTTTTCTTCTTTGGCCTCTTCTTTCATTTCTTCCAATTTCATTCCGCACTCCGGACAATTGCCCGGCTCGTCTTGCTGAACATGGGAGTGCATCGGACAAGTGTATTTTTTATTTTCTTTTTCCATTTTTTTGTTTTTATTAAATTATTCGCCCTTTCTTAAAGTTAACCAATATGGTTTCCCTATTATACCCCCACAGGGTATAATGTCAAGCCCTTCGCCAACTTGCCCAAACTAACGCCAGACAAGCCGCTATTCCAACGGCTCTTAAAAATTTGGCTTTAAAACTTATTTTCCGCAGCAGCTGCCGCCGTTTGCGGCCTCTGAAGCTTCTTTGGCTAATTTTTGGCGGTGCTCCTCGGCGTGCGCTTCAGAGCAAAAATGCCGGCCAAATCTTTTAATTGCTTTGTTTTTTTCTACACTTTCGCCGCAGATAGGGCAACGCTTTTTGTTAAATAATCCAAATTTCATGGCAATAAAGATTAATGCGGTTTCTAACCGTTTTTATTTATTTTCGCTGGAAACGCAAATTTTATTGCACAGCCAGGAAAACAGCGCGCCTAAAATCCAGCCGTAAGCAAACGCTTCAACTGCCCCGATCAAAATCCCAGTAAAACTGGCGCTAAATCCCGGATAAGCAATCCGAAGAATGTTATTGTGGAGCTCTCTCAAAGCCTGATCGCTGATCGCGCTATCCCAGACTACGCAGAGCAGGAAAAATACCACTGAAACAATGCCGACTACAATTCCAATTCTTACAATATTAAGGCGATTCATAAATTTCTTAAAGCTTAAAAATTGCCGACCTTTTATGAATCAAAGTGAAATATTAACTGCAAAACAGCGCCGATGACAATAAGCAAAATGCCAATCATGGTCAACATCCACTCTTTCCGCATCGCCCGCAAAACATCCGGATCTACACTGTGTTCCCGAAACATATGCCGATGCACCATCAAAACGGCTAAACCGACAAATATTTTTCCGATAGTGTCCAACACTAAGCCAATGGTAAATAAATTCATGTTCCAGTTTTTTAGCTTTAATTATAGTTTATTGAGATATTCTGAAGCCTGAATTGCCGCTTTTGCCCCTTCGCCAGCGGCAACGATCGTTTGTTTTTCTAACACGTCAGTGACGTCGCCGGCGGCAAAAATCCCCGGCACGCTGGTCATGTTTCTTTTGTCAATGACAATCTCCCGCCGGTCATTTAAATCAATGGCTGGCGGCAAAAAATCAACGCTTGGCACGGATCCGATTTCAATAAAAATGCCTTCCACTTCCAGTTCGCGATCTTGGCCGCCAGTCCTGATTTTGAGCCCTTTGACAAATTTGTCTCCTAGAATTTCTAAAGTTTGGGCCTGATTTATTATTTCCACCTTTTCGTTTCCTTCCAGTTTTTCCCGCATAATGGCGTCGCCGCCCAATTTCTCGTTAATATTGATGATATAAATTTTAGGGGCAAAGTTTAAAAGCTGGATTGCTGCATCTAAAGCCGAATTGCCACCACCGATAACCGCCACCCTTTTCCCCCGAAAAAGCGGCGCGTCGCAGGTAGCGCAGTAAGTAACCCCTAAATTTTTAAACTCTTTTTCGCCGGGCACGCCAAGTTCACGCGGTTTCTTTCCGGAAGCGACAATAACCGTTCGCGCTTCATACGCTTCATCGGAACCGACCCAAACTCGAAACCTGCCGTCTAATTTTTCTATTTTTGTAACCTCAACGCCGTGCAGATGCTTCAAATTGGAAAAATTTTCGGCATGCTCGTGAAAGTGCTTTCCCAACTCCGATCCCTTTATTAGGTGAAATCCCAAATAATTGCCCACTTCGCCGGAAAGGGTCGTCTGGCCGCCAACAACTGTGCCGATAACAAACGCCTGCATTCCCTTTCGCGCCAGATAAACAGCCGCTGACATTCCCGCTGGACCGGCGCCGATAACAATAGTGTCAAATAAAATTTTATTCTCTTCTGGCATACTTTTGTGGCTTATTTTTTGCGACTTTTAAGATAATAATAACCGGCTAAGGCAAGGACAGCAATGGTGGCAATAGCGTTTGTCTGGTGAATTCCGTGCCCCGCGATTAAAGCTGTGTAACCGAGATACAAGACGGCAAAAACGGAAAAATAAACGCTTTTTGCCTTATTGCTCATAATTTATTATTCGGTAATTGATTTTAACTTTTCCACCAGTTTGGATTTGTTAACTCCGCCCGTGGAAAACAGTTCGCCGTTGATAATTATTCCCGGCGAGGCTAAAACGCTGTACTTTTGCACCAGTTCCTGGCCTTCAGGAGTAGTCATGTCAATTTCTGCTATCTCTACTTTCCCTTCAAACTCCGGCATTATTTCGTCAAAAATCTTTTTGGCCTCTTCGCAGTTATGGCAGCCGGGCATTGTTAAAAACTGAATTTTAACCATATTTTTTATTCTTTATTGCTTGTAGAACTTTGCGACCTTTTTTGCCTATATTTATACCAACCAAGAGGAGCAGCTATCATTAGGAAAAGGGTTATCCACGACCATGGGGCCGGGATGTAGTCCGGATTGTCTTCGTGGTCTTTTGCTGCAGAAACGCTCTCAGCCTCATCATGCCCGTGCTCAACCGGCGTTCCTGGCGGTTCCTCGTGACTTTCCATTTCCGCAATCTTACCTTGATTGCCGGTTACTAAGCGCACAACCTGGTTCCAGCCCCGGTGAACAACTGATTCTTCGTACCATTGGTGCGAAGTGCCGGTAATAAAAATAAAAGCGCCAAGAAAAATCAGGCTGATTCCGGTCCACTTTGCCACCGTCGCGGTTTTTTTAGCAATACTGCCCACCGCGTTAACGCCTAAAATGCCAAGAATGGCTAAAAACAACAAGGGCGTTGCCCGGCCAATGCCGTGGATAAAACCAAGCCACCAGCCGTTAATCATGCTTCCCACTACGGCAATGTCCCCTAAAAGAACGTAAAACAGCGGATTCGGACAGCCAACGCCGGCATTGCCGAGAAAAAGCCCAAGAAAAAAAGCTTTTAAGTAATCGCCCTGTTTTTGGATAAAGTCGGGATAAGAGCCTTTGTAGCTTGGCATCTTAAATCTTATCAAATTCAGTTCCGAAAGGCCGAAAATAAACGCCGCCAAGCCGCCGATCATAAACAATACCCGGCTGACTGTGCCGGCGCTTCCTATCGCTTGATCCAAACCGATTGACTTGCCAATGATTGCCACAAAAAGGCCGTAAAGGGAAAGGGTAATCGCCAAGCCTAATCCGAAAAAGATAGACATTAAAAGGCCTTTTTTTGCGCCCTTGCCCATCGCTAAAGGCACAATTACAAACGCAAGAGGCAGGGTGCAGGGCAAAACAATCATGGAGAGGCCGACAACGTAGGCAAAAGCGATATTAACCGTCTCCCCCGGCGTCATGAACAGGTAAAAAAGGCCGACCAGCAAGATTGAAAATAAAATAAAGGCGGCGGCAACCAAACGCTTTTTTGCCTTCTCGCTCATGCCGCCAACAGCAATTTTAGTCTTATTTTCGTTTTTCACGCCAGTTTTTCGGTTTTTAAGCAGTAACCGGCGGCAGATTATTGGTCGCCGCGTCAACGACTTTTTTAAGTTTTTCTTCAATTGTTTCCGCGATTTCAGCCAAAGAAGGGTTGTCAACCATGTTCATAGCGACAGTTGGCAGAATCGCTGAAACGAACACCGAGCCATTGTCTTCATAGACAATGACATTGCAGGGCAACAAAAGGCCAATGTCCTTTTCCGCTTGCAGGGCCTGATAAGCAAAAGGCGGATTGCAGGCGCCAAGAATAGCATAGTTGCCGTAATCCAACTCAAGCTTTTTCTTCAAAGTGGATTTAACGTCAATTTCAGTAAGGACGCCAAAGCCTTCCTTGGCCAGTTCGGCTTTCACTTTTGCTACCGCTTCGTTAAACGGCAAATTAATTTCCTTTTTGTATCCGTAAGTCATATTTTTTTTAAATTCCAAAATTAGTTTTAAGATAATTCTTTACTGAGTACGACCCTCTAAGAGTTGAGTATTTTTCGCCGGCGACAAGCTCTTTGGAAACATCAGACCAGTCTTTCCCTTCTGTTACCTTGAAGTAAATGGCGTTTTTAATGTAGGTTTCCGGGAACCAAAAGGAATTAAACTGGACAAAGGTTTCAAAGATTTCGCTCTTGGAAAAACCTTGCGCCGCCATCAACTCCACAAGCCCGAGCGCGGAGTATCCGTGGGAACAGTCCGGCGCGGCGGTAGAGTTGCCGCAACAAGGCCGGTAAGCGTTAGCCGCAACTTCTTTTGCAACTAACTGCTGGTCGGGCGTTAAAGCAAGCAGCGGCGTATCGTTATAGCCCGCCCGGCCAACTCCGATGTCGTAATTGGTGAAATATTTAGCAAACGGGCTATCGGCTAAAATCTGGTTTTTATTATGTTTGGCAAAAGTCCATAAAACATACATCATAAAAACAGCGTTTTCATTGTTAATGGAAAGGGTGGTGCCCTTGCCTTCAAGAATCGCCCGCCATTCCGGTTTCATCTCCTGCCCGTAACGCTTGGCTAAAATATTTTCCAGCTTGGCCGGATCAAGCACGCCGGCTTTAACCATTTTTGCCACAATCCCGTTCCATTTTACGTTTGTTTCAAATCCGGCTTTCGGCGTTACCGCCTCAATAATTTCAGCCAGATTTATCTTTTCCCCATTCTTTGCCTTAATTGTTATCTCCGTTGAACCGGCGCCAATCTGGGCGCTGGTCCTAAAAACCGACACTAGCTGGTAAGCAAGGATAACTGCCGCAATAATTGCCAGAGCCGCATATTTTTTGCCGGAATCAGAAAAACCGCCGCTTTCTTTAAGCGGAACTTCAACCGCATTAGCGCCATCCACAGCGCAGGAAAGGCATTTCTTCTCGTACGCGCTTTTGGCAACGAAATACAGCCCGGCGGAAAGTAAAACTATGCCGCCAACCTGGATCCAAAAAATGTAAGGGATTAAAAAAGAAAGCTGGGCGGTAAAAACATTGCCAAAGGCCAAAAAATTAATGCCCAAGCAAGCCGGACAGACGGCGCCAAAAATTCCAGTAGCCAGCCCGGCCGCGGAAACCCCTTTGCCTTTCGCGCCGCTTTTCATCTTCATTTTCGCGGAGTGAATCGTGATGGTGGCAATAAGCGCCGAGACAACCGCGGAAAAAATCATATAGAATTTTTCAAAAAATGTCGGCGGCGTCATCCGGTAAAAGCCCAACACTCCTCCCGGCACCGGAATTGTGATAAAACCGTAAAAAAACGCGAATAAGCTGATAAAAAAGAGGAGGGCGGCCAAAAAGATAATCAAGCTGGCGCGGTGTTTAAGGATTAAAGCCGTATTTTTAACAATACTGAAAAATTTATTTTCTTTCATAACGTTTGTTTGAATTAATTTGTCTTAAAGCTTCTTGTACTCCGGGCTGACTTGCTGAACTTCGCGAAAAACAAACCAGCCGTCTTTTTCAATAGTGCCGACCGATTGCCAAGAATCGGCAAATCCCGGGTAATCGTTCGCCGCCGGCGAAAGGATAAGAGCGGGCACTTTTTTGACGGCGTATTTTTCCACAAGCGCCCGGCCTTCTTTGGAAGACACGTCATAGATATTGGCGTCGCCGACAAACAAGCCAAACCGCTTTAGGGTTTCCAGATACTGGCTTCCGTCAAAACAAGATTCGCAGGTCTTGTCTTCTAAAACAACCGCGCTTATTACTCCCTTAACCTGGCCGCTTTCCAGGTCATAGTAAGGGAACATATTTCCAATAACGATCTGTCCGTCTTTTTCCTGCCCGCCCAAAGCCTGCCACGCTGGCTTCACTTTTTCGCTGCCAACGTCGCCGGAAACGACAATTGCCGGCAAGGTTTTAATGCCGTACATCTCAATATATTTCTGCGAAAGCGCGCTGCCATAAGGGAAGCTGCTGGTTTTGTATTCAACATTATGGGAATTTTCAATCCGTTTAATAGTAAGATTGGCATCAAAACAATCGCCGCATTTTTCCGCTGGCGGCTCTAAAATGACAAAAGAAATCTTTGCCGGTTCGTCAATCAAAAGGCCGGCAACGCTTTTGGTTAAGAAGATGTTTACAGCATAAAGAACGGCCAAAGCGGCAAATAACGCAAAAATTATTTGAGTCTTATTGGATCGCATACGTTTAACCGCAACCGCCAACCTGGCTCGGTAAGCCGATTGAGCCTCCTTGAGTTTGGGCGTTGGCTTTAATCGCGCCGGTTGATACGGCTTCCAGAAGCTTTTGGGTCTGGAAAACCTGAACGCCCGCCATAATAATGAGCAAAGCGACAACCGCAATCAGCGCATTGGAGGTATTCATCTTTTTCTCCCCTTTGCTCTCAACCGGTCCGGCAGAAGCAAATTGCCCGCTTTCTTTTAAGATGTTTTTGTCCATGTTTTCATCCATGTTTTTTTAGAAATAAATTTTGAATCCGACTTTATTATTTTATGTTTGATTATTATAAACTAAAAATCATTGAATTTCACGCTTTAACGGGTAACCTTCCTTTTCCCACTCAATCATGCCGCCGGAAAGGTTTTTAACATTGGCGTATCCCAGCTCAGTTAATTTCTGGGCGGCGACAGCGCTCATTCCCCCGCTTCGGCAGTACAAAACAACCTTTGCCGTTTTGTCATCAGGCAGCTGGTCTAAGTTGTTCTGGATTTTGTCAAACGGGATAAATTTGTCCGTGCCTTCAATTTCTCCAGCGTAAGGAATATGAACGTTGATTAGCGTAAAATCCTTTTCAGCTTGGTTGAGCATTTTAGAAAGCTCCGCCGGTGAAATGTTTTCAAATGCCGCGGCGCCGGCGGAAGAGCTTTTCGCCGCTTCGGAAAGGCGGGGTTCCGAATTCTCGCTGCCGCTGAAAAACAGCCAGAAGCCGAAAATTAGGATTCCAACGGCAATAAAACTAATGATTAATTTACTATTCACAATTTTTTTAAATTCTTATTAGGTAAGTAAATTCTATTATACCCCCGCATAGTATATCAGGTCAAATCTTAATTGCTTTACCCTCCTTACTTTTTCCAGTCCTCAATAATTATCCTTTGGCCGCGTTTTTTGACTACCAATTTCTGCCGCTCTCTCCATTTTAACTGCCGAACCATCTCAATCGGCAGAGTGACAACATAACTCCGGCCGCCTGAAACTTTAGTCAGGGAACGGATATTTTTATCTTTCATTTTTCGCCTTGGCATGCTTTAAAAATTTGCGCTTGGGTAAAATTATTTTCCTAAATCCGGCTCCTTATCAAGGTCAAGTTCGGCGCCGCCGGCTTTTAGCCTTTTTTTGCTGACCCAGACAAAGCCTTTGTTGGGCGTAATAACCGCTACGTCAACCGGCCCGCCGACGCCCGGCATATCGCCCGGATCCGATTGGACGCCGTCTGAAAAGCGCTGAATAGCCGAAGTGGTTTGGATCATTAGGGCGCAGAAATCAATCGCATCCTGAAGGGTCATTGTCCCCCATTGAATCACATACTCCAACCCTCTCAGCTGCCGGTTTATTTCTTCCTGGCCTGACTGCCCAATGGCTTGGCTGGCAAACGGCAAATTGAAAATTCGGCCGTCAAAGCCCAAAACAATCCGGGAAACCACGTCAATCTGCCCCATCCAGGAAGCGCCATACTCCTTGCCTTTTTCGCTGCTATCCCGCTCTTTTTTAATGCCGCCGGGAATGTAGCAGCTGTAAACTTCATGGCTGCCGTTTTTATTAAAGCCAGCCACCATAAAATTGATCATGTCAACGCCAGCCACCATTTCTCTCGGCTGGCCGGCCGGATCTTTAAACCGGATTTTAACCGCGTTAGATTCTTCTTTAATCTCCAGAATCTCACAGCCCTGCCTCTCCAGATCCAGCTTAACCTGCGCCGGTATCTTTTTTAACTGGTCCTCATAATTGTATTTTCGATCAAAAAGGTAATGGAGTTTTTCGGCCACTTCTTTGACGTTTAATTTTTCAACCTCAACCTCGCGCCGGAACTCGTCAATAAACTTGCTGATGCCCTTCATAACGCCGCCTTCCGGCAGGAAAGCCAAACCTGTTACGGCTGCGCCGATGCGGCGGTTAATCTGAAAAAGCTTTGAGGCGTTATCACTGCCGATTCTGGCCATTCCCTTCCGGTTGCGGAAAGATTGCCGGCTGTCAGCGGCAATAACAATTCCTTCGGGAATGGTTGCATTTATTGCTAAAGACATATTGTTGTTAAATTAAAGTTAATTATAATTTGGGACTTTGGTTAATTGTACCATAAAAAATTACGTAATAAATACCGGGATTTATTACGTAATTAATTCCGGCGTTAAAAAAAACCGCCTGATTTCGGCGGTTGGGTTAAATTGGCTTGCGGCTTACTCTTTGTCCTGGTTTTCGCTGATAGCCAGTAAAAAATTCTGGAAGCTTTTCTCTGGCGTTTCTTTAACGCTCTCCGGATTGGCTAGCACTACCTTCTTTCCCGCGCCCAGTATGGTATTGAGAGCAAACACCATGCCCAAATCAAAAAATGATCCTTGAGACTTACCGCTCCACCAAACATGGACCTCGTGGGCTTTTGCAATCGCCCATAAATTGTCTTCGCAAATTCGCAAACCGACCGGATCGTTTTGGTCGGTGTCTCTCAACGGCCAATAGACTTCATAGCCTTTTCTTTCCAACCGGGCTACGTATTGCCCAATTTTTCCCTTTTCTTCGTCGGTAATTCCCCGAACGGGGCAAATTAAAAATACTCTTTTCCTTTTCTTTTTCTTTCTTCCGGATATAAAATCGGACAATTTCATTTTTGCTCCTTTTTTATTTTAATTAGCTACCGTTAAAATACCCCTTCAGCCGGCATTTGGCAAGATTTTAATGCAGCCACTGGTACCAGCCGTAAACATTAAAAATTAAAAACACTATCCATAAAATTACATAAGCCCAGTCTTTTTTAGGCAGCGAATAGGCAATCCAGCAGACATTGCTCAAAATCCAAACCGGCCAGCCTAAAATCAGCTTATTGGCGTTTAAAACAATGCCCACAATAGACAAAACAACCGCTAGCCAGTTAATGCGGTTAAACAGCCACCTGATTGTCTTCTTCAACTTCTCTCCTTTGTTTTATAAGGTTCTGAAATTATTTCACCTTAAATTTTAAAGAAAGTAAAGTAAAATAAAAGCAGTCCGGCTAAGCCAGCGCGAATTATTTTCCAATT
>CAYVGF010000018.1:0-9963 GCA_964451115.1 uncultured Candidatus Saccharibacteria bacterium | reverse complement strand
TTATTTATAATTTGAGTATAATTATACTCAGATGTGAGTATGTTAGATTTAATAACTAAGTCAAAAATACGGCAAAAAATAATCTTGCTGTTTAATTACTCGCCCCAAAAATCTTTTTACATCAACGAGGTGGCAAGGCTGGTTAAAACCTCAGCCGGCACTGCCCGGCGGGAACTGGAAAGGTTGGTTAAAAGCGGGTTTTTAGCTAAAGACAAGCAAGCTAATTTGGTTTATTATAAGCTTAATGCTGAAAATCCGCTTTTGCCGGATTTAAGAAGCATTATTGACAAAACAATCGGCTTAAGCTTTCTTTTGGCGAAAAAGCTGGAGAAAACGGCGGAGATTGATTTCGCTTTCCTGTTCGGTTCTTATGCAAAAGGCGGTTTTAAATCTGATTCGGATATTGATCTTTATGTTATTGGCCGCATTGCCGAAAAAGAACTGCACAAAAGATTGAAAAAAGTTGAGGCAGCAATTAGCCGGCCAATCAATTATCACCTGTCAACGCGGAATGAGTTTAAAGATAAGCTGAAAAAATCATTTTTTCACCAGGAAATTTTATCAAAATACATTTTAATCATAGGCGCTGAAAATGAATTTAGACAATTTATTAAATAAGCTACTGCAGGAAGGCAAGCTCAAGACACAGGCGGTTGAGGCCAATTTTTTAAATAGCTTGTTAAGCGCCGCCCGCCAAAATTTCTTGGCAGCTGAGTATAATTTAAACGGCGGCTTTGCTGACACCGCCTTTAAATCCGCTTATGACGGCTTGCTGCAGATTTCGCGGGTTGTTCTGTTTCTGAACGGTTATCGTCCAACTGGCGGCGAACAGCACAAAACTACATTTTTAATTGCCGGCGCTTTGTTGGGCGATGAATTTTCAGATTTAATTGATCGGATTGACCGTTATCGGATTAAAAGGAACAATGCCGTTTACCAGCCGGTAGATTTCATCTCAAAAAGCGAAGCGGAAGGCATTTTAGAATCAGCTAAAGAATACTGGTCGGCAGTTAAAAATTATCTCAAAAATAAAAACAAGCAATTAGAATTATTTGATTTTTAATTTATGAAACTACCTCTCACTGTCATTATTCTTACCTACAACGAAGAACTGCACATTAGGCGGGCTCTGCAAAACGTCGCCGGCTGGGCGGAGGAGGTGATTGTAGTTGATTCTTTTTCAACGGATAAGACTTTAGAAATTGCCAAAAATTTCGGAGCCAAAATTTACCAGCATGAATTTGAGAATCAAGCCAAGCAATTTAACTGGGCGCTGAACAATTTAGAGATAAAAACTGACTGGATTTTTCGGTTGGATGCAGATGAGTATCTGACCGACGAGCTTAAAAAAGAAATTGCCGAAGTTCTGCCTAAAGTTGAGCCGGAAATCAGCGGATTTTTCATCAAAAGGAGAGTGATTTTTATGGGGCGCTGGATCCGTCACGGCGGCTATTATCCGACCTGGATTTTGAGATTATTCCGCAAAGGCAAGGCTCGTTGCGAAGAACGGGAGGTTGATGAGCATATTGAGATTTTAGATGGAAGAATTGGCCGGCTGAAAAATGACTTTGTTGACGAAAACAACAACAAACTTAGTTGGTGGATTAACAAACACAACAATTATTCCGATCGGGAGGTTAAGGCAATTGCCAAAGCCGAAGCCGATGAGGGTAAAAATTTAGGCGGCGGCCAGGTGAAAATCAGGCGGGTGGCAAAGTACAGGATTTATTACAAACTGCCGCTTTTTTGCCGCGCTTTTCTTTATTTTACCTACCGCTACGTTTTCCGATTCGGTTTTTTAGACGGCATTCCGGGCCTGGTATTTCACTTTTTACAAGGCCTGTGGTATAGGTTTTTGGTTGATGCTAAAATTTATGAAAAAAAATTATCCAAAGATTAAAGTATGTATATTCTAGGTTTAAATGCGTATCACGGCGACTCTTCAGCTTGCCTTTTGAAAGATGGCAAACTAGTTGCCGCTCTTGAAGAAGAAAGGATTAGGCGGATAAAGCATTGGGCCGGATTGCCGACTGAGGCGATTAGATTTTGCCTTGATTATGCGGGTATTGGTTTGGCAGACGTTGATTACATTGCTTTAGGGCGGGATCCGAAAGCCCATTTTATTGACAAGGTGTTATTTACAATCGCCCACCGGCCCAAACTGGGGCTGGTAATTGACCGGTTGAGGAATATGGGCAAGATTCGGGGGTTGGCTTCGCTTTTAGCGGAAGAGTTTAAAATGGATGAGGCAGACTTGGCCCGCAAAATTAAAAATGTGGAGCACCATAAAGCTCATTTGGCCAGCGCTTTTTTAGTTTCCCCGTTTGAAAAAGCCGCTTTGGTTTCCACAGACGGGATGGGTGATTTTGTCGGTGCCATGTGGGGCCGCGGCGAGGGAGCAGAAATGAAGATTAAGGACTTTGTTGAGTTTCCTCATTCATTGGGCATGGTTTACACTGCCGTTACTCAGTATCTCGGTTTTTGGAGTTATGGCGATGAGTATAAAGTGATGGGACTTTCCGCGCTTGGCGATCCGTCGGCTTACATTGGTAAATTAAGAGAGCTGTTGATTTTGGGCAAAAACGGCCGGTTTCGGCTTAATCTTAAGTATTTTCAGCACCACAAGGGCCGGGCAGGAATGACCTGGAACAACTGCGCACCCAAGAATGATCAGATTTTTTCGGCGGAATTAGAAAACTTATTAGGGCCTGCTCGCAAAAAAAATGAACCGATAAGCGAAAGATTTCAAAACATTGCCGCCGCTTTGCAGGCAGTGTACGAAGAAGGATTTTTCCACATTCTTAATGCCGCTTACGCGTCTACAGGCCTTAAAACCCTATGTTTAGCCGGAGGAACTGCCCAAAACAGTTTAGCCAACGGGAAGATTTTTAGCCAAACGCCGTTTGAAGACGTTTATATCCCGCCGGCGGCCCACGATGCCGGCACTTCCGTCGGCGCCGCTTTTTATTTGTGGAGCCAAATTTCATCCCGGCCTCGGACTTTTGTCATGAACCGCGCTTACTGGGGACCGGAGTATAGCGATAGCGATATAGAAAACATTTTAAAAACTATGAATGATCAAGACAAAAATCGTTTGATTGTCCAGAAACTGGAGACTCCAAATCTCCTGAAGCAGACTGCCCAAGCTATTGCTGACGGCAAGGTTGTGGGTTGGTTTCAGGGCCGCAGTGAATGGGGGCCAAGAGCTTTGGGCAACCGAAGTATTTTAGCCGACCCAAGGCGAAAAGATATGAAAGACATTTTGAATAAAAGAATCAAATATCGGGAACCGTTTCGGCCTTTTGCCCCGTCTATTTTGGAAGAGTTTGTTGGCGATTATTTTGAACAAACCTATCCCGTGCCCTTTATGGAGAAAGTTTATTTTGTTAAACCCGAAAAGAGACTTAAAATTCCGGCTGTTACCCATGCTGACGGCACCGCCCGCCTGCAAACAGTAAGTCGAGATCAAAATTCTCTATACTGGCAATTAATTAGCCGGTTCCACGATTTGACCGGTGTGCCGATAGTTCTTAACACCTCCTTTAATGAAAACGAGCCGATAGTCAATAATCCAAAAGAAGCGTTGGATTGTTTTTTAAGGACCAAAATGGATGTTGTGGTTTTAGGCAGTTATTTCATAATGAAGAAAAGCGGCTAAGATTATGAAAATTAGCATTATTACCATTTGTTTTAACAGCGCTGACACCATTGAAGATACTTTTAAAAGTGTTGCTGCCCAAGATTATCCGGATATAGAGTATATTGTTGTTGATGGCGGTTCTACTGACGGGACAGTTGAAATAATCAAGCGTAACGAGCGCTTGATATCAAGATGGGTTTCCGAACCGGATAAAGGTCTTTTTGACGCTTTAAACAAAGGTATTAAAATGGCCAGCGGCGATTTAGTCGGTATTCTTCATGCCGACGATATTTACGGCAGCCATAAAGTTATTAGCCTAATTGCCCGGGCGATGGAAAAGGATCCGTTTGATGCTTGTTGGGGAGATTTGGTTTATGTTTCTCGGGACAATCCTGATAAAGTGGTGAGATTTTGGAAATCTTCTCCTTACAAAAAGGGATCATTTCGTTTTGGCTGGATGCCGCCCCATGTTACCTTTTTTGCCAGGAAATCGCTTTTTGATAAATATGGTTATTATAATTTAAATTTGAAATTAGCCGCTGACTATGAGCTGATGTTAAGGTTTATAAAGGTTAATCAGATAAAAACCAGGTATTTTCCGGTCATCTTTACCAAAATGAGGGTAGGTGGAGTTAGTGATCGGAGTTGGCGGAATATCAAGATGATTTTAACCACCAACTATCGGTGTTATCAGGCTTGGAAAGTTAATAAATTGAAGGGCGGCTGGCTGGTGCCGATTTTAAAGCCTCTGTCAAAGCTATTTCAGAGTTTTAAAAAGCCGCCAGCTTCTTCTCTTTAATGTCTTTTATTGTTTCCGCCAACCCCTTTTCCATATCCCATTTAGGCCGGTAGTATTTGTTTAAAAGCGCTGTGTCAGCTAATGTAGTTTCTAAATATTTTGGCGGCCGTTCAATGTATTTTGGCTTAATGTTGGTATTGAGAAGCTTATTTAAAATAGACACAATCTGATTGAAGCTAACACTGGTTCCGCTGCCGATATTGATTATTGGTTCTTTTGCATTTTCGGCGAGTGTTATTATTGCTTCTATAACATCTTCTATAAATATAAAGTCTCTTGTTTGGGCGCCGTCGCCAAAAATTACGGGAGAGTTATTTTCCAGCATATCTTTGGCAAACAGATAAGGCACGCTGGCAAATTCCCCTTTAAGATATTCGCCGGGACCGTAGCCGGCAAATATCCTTAAGCCAAGAGAGCTAACTTCCGGATTTTCTTTTTGGATTTTTTCCAGTTCCAGCTTAACTTTGGCGTATTCATTGAGAGCCGGCAGGTTAAGGATTGTTTCTTCGGAATGAGGCGCTTTGGCGCCGGAATACAAGCTGCCGGTAGAGGGATAAATTAACCTAATGTTTCTTGAGCGGCAGAAATCTATTGCGTTCAAAAAGCCTTGGATGGTTATTTCTCGGCACAGCTCCAAGTCTTTATTAAACAGAACAATAGAAGAAGGAGCGGCAAAGTGGAAATAATAATCAAATTTAATATCAGGCAACTGGTTCAGGATTGATTTATCTCGGACATCTCCTTCTATTAAGTTTGATTTTTTGTCTAAGCTTTTTTTACTACTGCCAAATGAGAAGTTATCAATAACCCAAACATTAGCTCCCTCGTTGATTAATTTTTTAACTAAGTTTTGGCCGATAAATCCCGAACCGCCCGTTACAATACAATTTTTTCCGCTTAAGTGATATTGTTTTCCGTTGGCCATAGTTATTTATTTTTTGGTTAGTTGTTGGTACCTTTGTTCTAATTTTAGCATAGTCTCGGTTGAAACTCTCAATGATTGTTGGGAGTCTCCACTTTTGTTGTTGGCAATTTTTTGACTAATTGCCTTGTACATTAGCTCGTAGTTTTTCGCTTTGTTAATTTTAACCTTTCTTATAATTCCTTTACTACTTTCTGATTCGTACCGCGAATCGTTAATAATTCGGGCAGTTTTGTTTTGGGTTCTGATTTCAACATAATCTTGGACGCCGATTGAGCTTCCGCCTTTATCAGTCAAAACCATTGTGAAATTTGATCCGTTTTTCAGTTCCAGGGACACATTAACCGTTTTTCCGTCTTTGCTGGCCCAGACGCTGTAATTGTCAACTTCAACGAAATTGTTTAAAAAAAGAAAATGATCAATCCAATGGCAGCCGTTAGCCACTATTGGTCCCTTAGAATTAGGCCAGTTGTACCAGTAATATTCAGGTTGAGGCTCTTCATACACTACGCAATGATAATTAAAAGGTTTGCTTGGAATGCTTAAATCTTTTTTTAAATACTGGTTAAACGGCGAGTATCGTTTGTGAAAGCCGGCAAATAATTTACCGGGATTTTTTTTATTGGCGTCCAAGAGTTCATTTAACTGGTTTCCGTCAACTGCGATTGGTTTCTCCACTAAGGCATAAGCATTTTTTTTAATGGCTTCAATAGCTAACGGCGCGTGGGTGTGGTGAAAACCGGCTATTAAAAATACATCGTACTGTTCTCCTTTTCTAATGTAAGGGGAAGTGTCCCAGATTTTTATTTTTGTATTGCGGTTTAAAACTGGTCCAATTTGGGTTGGGTCTATTTCATGGACGGCAACTAAGTTAAGGTTTTGTTTGATGTTGGGTATGATTTGGGTTTTAGCATAGTTGCCATACCCCAAAAGGCAAGCGGTTTTTCCGTTTTTAAATTGGCGCTTAATTTTAGCCGAATCAGCTTTTATTTCTTTAACTTCGCTTTTGCTTTTTTCAAGCTTTAGGGATTTTTTCCAGTCTATTGCGGTTAAACTTTTTATAATCTCTTCTTTTATTTTTTTAATTTTATCTTCATCTAAAATTTTACCGGCGTAAACACTCCAGCCTTCAATTCCTTGCCACCACTTATTTTCAATGCCGGTTTTTAAGGCTGTGTAATATACAAATTTTTCATCTGGACTGATTTCCTCGGGTAAATTGTTTATTTCCACAATAAACTCTTCGGTTAGAACAATCCTTTCCGCTACCGGAGGATGAAAAGGGGCGAGAAAGCCAACAACCTTTCCCGTTTTAAAAATTCCGCCACTTGGCGCATCTAATATTTTTCCAATCCCTATGGAGATGTATTTTTCGTTCCGGTATTTCTCGTTTAGTCGGGAGATTATCTTCCTTAGCGTTACCTTAGGGCCAAATCTGAAAAGGTAGTTTAGGACCATTTTAATGCTTCTGGGCCTTACTATGTAAGCGCGCTCTATCTTATTTAGGTTTTTCCAAGCGATTGTTTCTATTCTGTATTCATCTTTGCTCCGGTAATAATCCAAAAAACCCGCCTGCCACTTATTGTCCGCAAAAATATTCATACCCTTATTAAAAACCAAAAATAAGGAAATTGAAACCTCCGTTTTCATCGCCGGTAGTGCCAATTGTTATTGGTTATGAAATCAAGATTTAAAGCTTGTAATCGCAGTTTTAAGCTCTCTTAAAGTATCTTCTTTTAAGGCATAGAGTAGAGCGAAGTAAATTGCCGTTGCTGCCAAGATGATAAAAATCAAGTTGATGTTAGTTGCTTTCATTAGCACCACTGCGCCGGCCATAACAATAGCGCTCGAAATTATTTTCCCTAAGTATCTGATTGTATAGAAGTTGTTTATACTTTTGGCCAATCTCCAAGCTAAAGCCACATAAATTACATTGGCACCGATAGTGGCAATGGCGGCGCCCGTAATGCCATAAGGGGGGATTAGGAGCAAATTGAATAAAACATTGGAAACCGAGCCAGCAACTACAATCGACGGCATCTTTTTTTGCTGGTCAAAAGCTAGGATAATGTTGCCGATAAAAATGCCGGGATAAATCAAAACTGGGCTCAAAAGCAGAATCTTTAAAGTAATTGCCCCACCCACGAATTCTCCTCCGTACAAAAACTGCATTATTTGTTTTGACAAAACCAAACCGCCGGCAAAAAGAGGAATGGATATGGTCAAAAGTATCTTTATGCCTGTTTCGGCTATCTTTCTTACTTTTGGGCTGTCTTTGGCTTTTGCCGCCTTAGCCAAAAGAGGAAACATGGCGGCGGAAGCGATTGAAGGGACGATATAGACCATCTGAATTATTTTCTGGGCGGCGGAGTATAATCCAACATCACTAGCGGTCCGAAAAATTCCCAGCATTATTACATCAATATTGGTCATAAAGGTGCCGATAATGCCGGTAAGCGCTATAGGCCAAGCCGATTGAACAATCGTTTTAACCAGATTTTTTCTGAAATTCTTGAATAAGCCGCGAAGTTGGTTTCTTAACAAATAGGCGCCCAATAAAGCGCCGGATCCGCCGCTTAGGACATAACTTAAGGTTAATGATTTAGGGGTGGGCGAAATGGCAAGGACGATAAAGCCAAAGGCCACAATAGTAAGGTTTGTTACCGAAGTTAAGAGGGCTTCCATTTCCATTTTTTCTTTGCCGCGAAAATAAGCGGAGAAGAATACCCTCAAGTTGTCAAAAGTTATTAAAATTGCCGCCAAAGGAATCAGCTTGTTTGCTTCTGTTAGCCGGGAAAAATGAGGGGCGGCAAACACTACTAAAAAAACCGACAAAATTATTAAAACCGATTTCAGCCAAAAAGAGGTGGCAAAATACTTAGAAGCGTTTTTTTCATCCTGGCTGACGTTGCGGGTTAAAATCGGGCTGATGCCGATATCAATGAAAACAGTGAAAAATCCAGCCAATCCCAAAACATAAGAAAAAACACCGTAACCGGCGGTACCCAAAACCCTTGCGGCATAAATTATCAATAATGCTCGGAATAAGCGAGAGACAATTTCCCCCACCGAAAGCCAGAAAGTATTTTTAACAATAGTTTGCCGATTGGTCTTGTTTTTTAATAAAAAAATTTTTAACTTGGCCAGCTTTGATTTCCAGCCTGGTTGGTTTTTATCCGCCATAAGTTTTTAAGAGTTATTAACAAACAGGTACCTGATTGTCTTAAGGATAATCAGGATATCAAGGGCCAGCGACCGGTTTTTAACATAGTAAATGTCATAACACAGTTTTTCTTTCGCTTCTTCCAAAGAAGAGCTTGGCTTGTAATTAATCTGGGCCCAGCCGGTCAGCCCCGGCTTTATCAAGTGGCGCAGGTTGTAGTATTTGAATTTCTGGTATTCTTTGGCCAGTTCCACTCTCTCTGGCCTTGGTCCGACAAATGATATGTCGCCTTTGATAATGTTTACCAGCTGGGGTAGTTCGTCCAGATGGGCAAATCTTATTATTTTGCCGAAATTTGTCAACCGCGGGTCATTTTTAGTAGTCCACAAGGGGCCGGCAGAGTTTTTCATTGTCCGAAACTTGTAAAGAATGAAAGCCTGGCCGTCTTTGCCGATTCGCTTCTGTTTGAAAATCGGGTTCAGGCCGGTTGTTGCCGCCGCCAGGAGGCCGATTAACGCTATCAAGGGAGAGAGCAGCACTAAAAGGGCGGCGGCCAGTATGAAATCAATGATATTCCTCAGCGGGTCGTAGAACGCCTTCCGGCGGTTGATGTTTTCTATAATCCAGCTTTCACCCAGTTCATCTAAGGGCAGTTTTCCGAAGATTAATTCGTAAAAGTCAAAAAAATTAGTCAGGTTCACCTCGTAGCTTAAAATCCAGTTGGCCAGCTTTATCTTGTGTTTGCCGGCAATTTCGGGATGGATTATAATCTGCGCCACGCCTTCTTTTCGGATTAGCTCTTTCAGCTTCTTTTCGTCTTTAAGATCTTTAAACCAGCTTACTGTTTTGTAGCCGATCTGGGGATTGTTGTGAAGGTAGTTGATTAAACCTTCAACTGCCGGCGAGTTGCCTAAAACTATCACTTTTTCCGCGCCGACGGCAAAAAACCGAAAGATAAAAAACCGCCAGGCGTAAATTAGCCCCGCCATCAAGACGCCGAAAATAACGAGGTTGGTTTTCGGAGTAAGCTGAAAAACTTGGGTGAAAAGGTAAAAGGCCGCAGCAGAAACGACTAAGCTGATTATAACCGCGTTTAAGGTTCGGCGGATTAAAGCCAGTCCGCCGCCGGTCCGGTGGTGGTACAGGTCGGCCAGGTAAAAGACCAAAAGCCACAAAGGCAGTAGAATTGAAAATGGCGCCAAGTGGGCGTTGATTTTATCGTAATAATTGTAAGCGCCGTACCTGATAATTAGCGTTAGAATCAGCGAAAGATAAAAAATGACAATATCGCCTATTAAAATTATTGTCTTTTGGAGTTTTGGCATTACTTGAATTATAACCTTTTAAATTAAAACAAATAAAGAGTTAGCCGTTAAAAGCGGCTAAAGAAAAAACCCTTCATGAAGAAGGGTTTAAGATGTTATTCAATGCCGTAAGTC
>CAYVGF010000017.1:0-10369 GCA_964451115.1 uncultured Candidatus Saccharibacteria bacterium | reverse complement strand
TAATCTGGCCATTAATATTTTTAAAGTAACCGCGGGCTTGATAAGGGTCGTTGTTATAATTAAATTCTATAAACAAGGCACCGTAGGCGGCATTTTGGTTTGTGGTATAAATTTTGGCCCATTCATCGCAACCGTAAGGATAATCAGCTGGCAAGCACCTTCTTTGTTTGCGGATACTCTTGCCGCCGATTCCAGAAACAAAAACAAAAGTTTTTTCCGGTCCGACACATACCTTATTGGGGTCAGGGCAATCAGGGTCAACGGTTTGAGTCTGAGTGTTTATAAGAGTCTTTGTCCGCTCATAGGAATGTTCGTGGGCAGTGGCAATTATAGCGCCGTACTGGCGGCAGTTTTCATAATCCAACCAACTCATCTGGTCGCCCTTACCTCCAACTTGCATTGTTTTCATGTTGTAATGCCAAGAGCATATTTTCCAAATAGAACTGTCAGATTGAAGTTCGTTTTTTATAAAATTAGGATCTCCTCCTTCCCGGACAAAAACAACTTTCAATCCCTGATAAGACACAGCGTAATTGCCGCCATTGTTGGTTAAAATATTAGGATCCAAACCCATGGTTGACAACCGGCCTTTAAAAAAAGGGATGTAACTGGGCCAATTATCGTGATTGCCGTCCGAACCTAAATAAGGAAAATTGGGGCCTAAAATTGAGTTAATTCCCCCGCTCCAAGCATTGCTGATATTTTTATCACCGTAAGCAAAATCGCCCTGATGTAAAACTAAATCTGCCTGCTCATTCTTAATCAAATCTAAAACCTTTTGGAAGCCTGCCCCGTCACCGCTGTCCCCGATAAAAGCCACCTTAAAGTTAGCTGGCGGCACCTTGGGATTTTGGGCAAATGAGTAATAACTAAAAAATAAAAACAAGGAGCCGATGACAACTGTTGCCGCTAAAAGGCTGAAAATATTTTTTTTGCTTAAAACCATCAAACGGGAAAAATAGAATATCCTGCGATACTATCACTATAACATTTTAGATCGGCTGGAATCAGTTGAATCTTTCCACTTCGCTGGCTGCTTTGCGGTAGGCGCAATATTCGCAACTCGGCTCAGGCGGCGGCATTTCACCGGTCAAGCACTTGTGGGCGTCCAAAATCGCCTGCTCTACCCAGTTGTCATTTCCTTTATAAGGCAGTATATCCACTTTGAACTCCAGCTTGCCGTCAAAAGCTTCCTTGTCTTTGTCGCCGTTAGCGTAAACAAAATACCCCAAATCAGAAACTTTAAATCCATTTCGCCTTAACAGCCACTGGTAAATTTCCATCTGGCGCTTAAAGCCCTGCCGGTAATCGGCGTCTAAACTTATTTCGTTGTTGGTGCTGGTTGCCTTGTAATCAACTACAATCAATTCCCCTTGGGGATTGACCCAAACATCGTCCACCGCTCCGCTGATCATTAAATTTGTCGGCTTATGGAGAAACCTGACGCCTCTGAAGTTGTTCCGCCACTCATCAATCAAATCCGTATCAAAAGGGACTGCTTCAATTCCGTAAGCCTCCATCAGAGGGTGGCGGGACTGCTTGGCGCGGTGAATGTCAAACTCCTTTTTCAACAAGAAATCAACCGCTGAGTTAAGCGTAAACGGCAAGCCGCCGGGCCGGCCGATGCCTAACCGCCGATCTATGTAAAAACACCGCGGACACTCCAAAAACAGCTCAATCTTGCTGCGGCTAAGATTAAATGTTTCTTGGGACTTGGGATCAAAGATATTTCGGCTTCGGCGGCCGCTGGCCGGTTTTTTATTGTTAGTTAGCGCCATAAATCTTATAACTTAGCTTACACCAAATATCTTAAAAACTCAAAAGATTGCCATTCCCAAACCAATAATAGAAATTGAAAATTGATAAGGTATAATTTAAAAAAGTCCCAATTAATTCAAATGATTAAAGTTTATAACCAAAACCGAATCCCGCGCCGTTTTTTGCTGGCTGCCGGACTGCTGCTAACTGCTATTATTGCCGCTTATTTGTTTTTATTCCTTGAAAAAGAAACTCAAGCGCAAGGATCAACCATTTTTATCCAAAACGACTACCGCTGGTTCAGCAACGCGGATAATGTCCAACCCGGATCGGCTTTGTCTTCCGAAAACACCTTGGCCACAATTAACTCTACTTCCACTATCGTAAGATTAAGGATTAACATTACGGCTTCCTCTACTATTGCCGCAACTTCTTCCATCCAGCTCAATATTCAGTACGCCACCTCCACCGGCGGCCCGTGGGCGGACGTCGGCGCAACCGCCACTTCCACCTGGCAGTTCTACAACAATTCCAGTCCTACTGACGGCAGCGTAATCGGCAGCACTCTTCTGGCCAGTTCGGATATCACCGAAACTTACGAAGAAACCAATCCGACCGTTTTAAATCCGTATGCTATTCCGGTCGGCCAGGAAGGAGAGTGGGACTTCCCTTTGGATCCCAAGTTTGCCTCGGACGGTGCCACTTATTACTTCCGTTTAACTAAAAATGGCGGGGTTACAATTGACGGCTACAATAACTATCCGTCTCTTACCATAAACACTGCCGGCAACAGCGCGCCAGCAATTTCTGCTATTTCTGATTCCCCTGATCCGATTGTGGCTGATAACAACATAACTTTCTCCGCTAACTGGAGCGACGCCAACAACGATTCAATTAAGATCAATGTCTGTAAAACCGATTCCTTAACCGGCACCGCCTGCACTAACGGCGCCTGGTGCAGTTCTTCTGCCTTCACTTCTTCTTCGCCCGCCAGTTGCAGTTATCTTACTTCTAATTCAGACGTGGGAACAAATAATTACTTCGTTTTTGCCTGCGATACTAATAACGCCTGCTCTTCATCATTGTCAGGCACTTTCACGGTTAACCAAGCAACACCTGATCTAAACCAAGTCCATTACCGGTGGCGGAATGATGACGGCTCCGAAACTTCGGCCAGCTGGGCAGCTTCTGAAGATCAGGCAACCACTATCCAGAAAAACCAGATTAAAAGATTGCGGATAGAAGTTGTCAACCAAGGCACGGCTGATTCTCCTGCTGTCCAGTACCGGCTGGAGTACGCCACCTCCACCGGCGGCCCGTGGTTGGCAGTGCCGGCAACCGCTTCAACCGAAGCTTGGGAAATGGCTGATTCCGCCAATTTGACCGACGGCGCCAACACCACCAACGTAGCCGGCGGGCTATCAGACGCCAACACTAACTTTAAAGCCGGGCAAGTGAAAGAAACCTCAAACCAAACAAGCGGAATTATCTTAACCACCGCTGAATTTACCGAAATTGAGTACTCCCTTAAAGCTACCAGCAACGCCGTAACGGGCCAGCCTTATTATTTTAGGCTAACCGCTGCCGGCACCGCTTTGGACAATTACTCCGTCTATCCGTCCGTTCAGGCCGGCACCAACTCTGACTCCAACAACTACTGGGCCTGGAACGATATGTCGGGCTGGTGGGATTTTTACAGCCCGGACACTTTTATCGTCAACAACACCGGTCTGGAAGGTTATGCCTCCTCCAGCATCGGCGAAATATCATTTAACTGCAACTCAACTCCCAACGGCGATGTTTGCAGCAACAGCAACTATAAAGTAACCAACAATAACGGTTCCACTTTGCTTTCCGGATGCGGCTGGAACGACAGTATCGGCTGGATTTATTTCTGGTGCGGCGACGTTGATTGCGACGGCTCTTCTTCTGAGGACGCTTCCAGTACCTGCGCTTATTCTAACTTCAGGGTTACAATTGACGCCAACGGAGTATTTAACGGCTACGCCTGGAACGACGCCGTCGGCTGGATCAGCTTCAACTGCGCCAATGACAATTCCTGCAACCAGTCCAACTACAAGCTTCAAACCAGCTGGCGGCCGGTTCCGGCTTACGGCTATCTTACCTCTCCCATCATTGACACCGGCGTGCCCGGCGGCGCCACTTTACTGAGTATTGTTTGGCAAGGCACCCAACCGGCCGGCACTTCGGTGGATTTCCAAGTTGCGGGTTCAAACAGCCCAAGCGGACCGTGGAACTTTGAAGGGCCCGGCGGCAGTACTACTGACTATTACGGCGCCGAATGCCCATTGACCGGCAGCGCTAATCCGGCCACCGGACCCGACAAGTCAATCTGTGTTGATTCCAACCGCTTGTCCAATATGCGCTATTTCCGGTACAAGGTAAGATTAAAGAGCGACTACACCCACACCACCACGCCGGTCATTAACAAAATAATCCTTAACTGGGTTAAGTAGCTTGTCTTGAATTAATTCTAAATTTCCAATTAAATACTCTTAAATAAAATGAAAATATTTAACACCTTGTCCCAAAAAAAAGAAACAGTGGCCAAAAAAGGCAAAAAAAAGCTTTTTGTCTGCGGGCCAACGGTTTATGACTATACTCACATTGGCCATGCCCGAACCTACTTGGCTTTTGACATGATTGTTAAGTACCTTCGCCAAAAAGGCTGGCGGATATTCTACCTTCAAAACATCACCGATATTGACGATAAAATAATTGCCCGAGCAAAAGAGCGAAATGTTAGCTGGAAAAAAATCGCCTCGGATTACAGCCGCTTTTACCTTGAGGATATGAAGAAACTGGACATTGATTCAGTTGATTTGTATGCGCCCGCTTCCCAGCACATTCCAGAAATAATTTCCCAGGTAAAAAAGATGGTTAAAAAGGGGGTGGCTTATAAAATTGAAAACGACGGCTATTATTTTGACATCACAAAGTTTAAAGACTACGGCAAGCTTGCCCATCGCACTGTAGAGCAGGCGGAAGACGCCGTTTCCCGAATAGATGAGAGTGTCGGCAAAAGAAACAAAGGAGACTTTGTTCTCTGGAAATTCTGGAAACCGGGCGATCCTTACTGGAACACGGAGCTGGGCCGAGGCCGGCCGGGCTGGCACATTGAAGACACTGCTATCAGCGAGAAATATTTCGGACCGCAGTATGATTTTCACGGCGGCGCCCGGGACCTAATCTTCCCCCACCACGAAGCCGAAATTGCCCAACAGGAATCCGTTTCCGGCAAAAAGCCGTTTGTCAAAATCTGGCTGCACACGGGCTTTCTCTTGGTGAACGGCCAAAAGATGGCAAAGAGTCTGGGCAATTTTATCACCATCCGCGACTTTCTTGCCAAACACGGCGATCCCCAATTTTTGCGTTGGTTTATTTTTTCCCACCACTACCGGTCGGAAATTGATTACAACGAAAAAGGATTTTACCAAGCGCGACAAAGTTTCAGCGCCATTTTGGAGTTCTTCAATAAAATGAACTTTGTTGCCGCAAACCAGAAAAAAACCAAAGCTAAAAACAATATTTCCCAACTAATTGCCCGAACTGAGAAATTCATTGACCGGGCTATGAGCGACGACTTCAACACCCCAAAAGCCAAGGCGGAAATTTTCAACTTAATTAACAAACTTCAGCCGAAAATTTGGCATTTATCAGCCAAAGAGGCCAAAAAAACCGCTGATTTTCTAAAAACAACGCTAGCAACTTTCGGTTTTAAACTGGAAACCTACTTGACACCAGATAAAATACAGGCCCTTGCTGCAAAAAGAGAGTTATACAGAGCTAATAAACAGTTTATTCAGGCCGACCAGTTGAGAGAGAAAATCACTATGTTAGGATATGAATTAGAGGACACGCCTTTAGGTCCTTTTATCAAGCCCACCCAATAACTTATGGCAAAAATAAACCCCAAACTCCCCCCTCAAGACGTAGAAGCGGAAATTTCGGTTCTGGGATCCTTAATGATTGACAAAAACGCCATTGTCAAAATTGCCGACGTTCTGAAACCGGTGGATTTTTACCACCCGGCCCATCAAAGGATTTATTCGGCAATTTTAAGTTTGTTTGAAAAAAACAAGCCTATTGACCTTTTAACTATCACTAATTTACTGAGAGAGAAGAAACAACTCTCAAAAATCGGCGGAGTAGATTATCTCACCGAATTAATTAACAAGGTGCCTACCGCCGCCCATATTGAGCATTACGCTGAAATCGTCAGAGAGAAAAAGATCCGTCGGGACTTAATTAACATTTCATCGGAAATAAACGAAGCGGTTTTTCTTCAGGATGACTTTGAAAACTTATTGGATTTGGTGGAGCAAAAAATATTTAACGTTTCCCAAAAGTCCCAGATCCAAAAGTTTCTTCTTTTAAAGGAAGGGTTGCCGGAAGCTTATGAACGGTTAGAATCTCTTCATCAAGGCGGTGGTGAAAATAAACTGCGGGGGGTGCCAACTGGCTTTGAAAAATTAGACTCCATCCTCTCCGGCATGCAAAAATCCGACTTTATTATTTTAGGCGCTCGGCCTTCTTTCGGTAAAACTTCCCTTGCTCTTGATATCGCCCGCCACGCCGGTTTGCAGGGCCATAAAGTCGGGATCTTTTCCTTGGAAATGTCATCGGAGCAAATCATTGACCGGTTAATCTCTGCCCAATCCCAAATCCCCCTTTGGCGGCTGCGGACAGGCCGAATTCACGACGAAACCGAGTTTCAGATGATCCAACAAGCTTTGAATGAACTGTCTGAAACCAAGATCTTTATTGAGGACACCGCCTCGCCCAGCATAATGCATGTTCGGTCAATGGCCCGCAAGCTTCAGCTGGAACACGGGCTTGATCTCTTAATCGTGGACTACATTCAGCTTATTCAGCCCCGTTTCGCCTCTAACAGCATGGTTCAACAAATGACGGAAATTTCCCGCAGCTTAAAATCTTTAGCCCGGGAATTAAATGTGCCAGTCTTGGCGCTGTCCCAGCTTTCCCGCGCGGTTGAGCAAAGGGAGATGAAAATCCCAAGACTGTCCGATCTAAGAGAGTCGGGCTCTTTGGAACAAGACGCCGATGTGGTAATGTTCCTCTACCGCAAAGACCGAGATCGGCTCAATGTGCCAGAGGAAGAGCAAAATATTGTTGAGATAATCATCGCCAAACACCGCAACGGGCCTTTAGGGACGGTGAAACTCGCTTTTGATGCCGAGAAAGTCACCTTCCGCAGCATTGATACCCGCCGGGAAGAATCAATAGACGAATTTGAAGAAGAATTTTAACGCAATGCTTCCTGATCAAATCAAAAAGTTCATAGAAGTTTTTTCAAAACTGCCGGCAATCGGCCCACGATTGGCCACTCGGCTGGCTTTTTATTTAATCAAGCTTGACCGCCAAACCTTCAAAAATCTGGCTGTAGCTTTCGTCAATTTAAGCAAACTTAATAAGTGTCCGCGGTGCTTCTCTATCAAAGAAACGTCCCAGAAGCTCTGCCCAATTTGTTCTGACAATCGGCGGAATAAATCAATTTTAGCCATTGTGGAAAAAGAAACCGACATCCTTTCCATTGAAAAAACCGATTCTTATTCCGGCACTTATCTGGTTTTGGGCGATTTTGAAGGCGAAAACTTAAACGAGAGCCAAAAATTAAGGCTCAAACACCTTAACTCCCTCGTTAAATCTCTGCCTGGCAAAAAATTTGAAGAAGTGATAATCGCCGTTAACCCTAACACTAAAAGCGATATCATTGCTGCCATTATCCGCAAGGAAATCGAGCCCCTTGCGTCCAAAACCAGCCGGCTGGGGCGCGGTATTCCCACTGGCGGCGAGATAGAGTTTGCCGATCCTGAAACATTATCAGCCGCGCTGAAAAACCGCCGCTGATCTTTGCCAATTTTTCAAATTTAGACGGTCGTTCTTTATATAAATTGCTGTACTTATTAGCGGCGGTGAAAATTAAAAACCGCCAGTTTGGCGGCTTTAATTAAACGGAGCTGATCTCAACCTCAGCCAACCATTGGCGGTGGCCCTTCTTTTTGCGGTATCGGTTTTTTGAATGGTACCGAAAAACTATTTTTTTGCTATCCTTCCTGACGTCTAAAACTTTTCCGGAGACCGCCGTTCCTGAAAGATACGGCGAACCGATTTTAACTTCCTTGCCGTCACTAATTAGTAAAACGTTTTCAAATTTTACCTCTTCGCCGGGTTTAACATTCTTAATCTTTTCCACTTTGATTTTTTGGCCAGCAGAAACTTTGTACTGCTTGCCGCCGGTTTCAATAATCGCAAATTTCATACAAGTAAAGATAAACAAAATCCCGCTTGAAGTCAATATAAGCGGGATTTTGCCTAACTGGATTAACTGAGATTATTCTTCGTGATGATGGTCTTTAAGGTGGGAAAGCAGATAAGCGGCATAATCTTTGCCGCCCAAACCAAAGGCGATGCCGCCAGCTAAAGCAATCATAGCTACAAAGCCAGCCACCAACATATTAATCAAGTCAGTAGCCACGCCCAGCTGGGACAGAGCGGCCAAAAAGCCGAACACTATTACCGCCCACCAGGTTAGCGAACCTAAAAACTTATAACCTTTCACTTTGGCGCTTTTAACTGAGGATTTAACTAATCCCTTCAAAAATCTGGCCAAAATCAAAGTGGCAAGCATTATCAATGCCGCAACAATAACGTTTGGAATATAGAGCAATACGTCTCTCAAAAACTGGGAGAGATTGTCAAATTTAAGAATGTCGGAAGCAGCGAGAACAAACGCGATAACTAAAAACCAATAAGTCAGGCGGCCAAAGAATCTGCCGCTGTTTAACGGCAAACCAGCGCGCTCAAAGTATTCTTTAATATCCAAACTCTCAAGCAATCGGTCAAGCTTAATTAACTCAATAACTTTTTCCACAATAGAAGCGAGAACCGAAGCCACAATCAAACCAACGATGAAAACTGCCAAAGCGCCAACTAAACTGCCCAGTACCCCGACAAACTCATACCAAAGATTTTGCAAGGACTGGATAACAACTGAAAGCCAATCTTGAACTACCATAAATTTGCTAATTATTAATTAATAAACTACTATTAAAATCTTAATCCAAAAACGACCTTTAATTTGCTAATACGGTTTAATTATAACACAAACGATGAAAAAAAACGAAAAAATTTTGGTTTTATCCATTTTAATGCTTCTAGGAGCGCATTTTATTGGAATTATTTTTTCCCTCTACAGCAGCATTAAAGGTTATGATATCTTGGTCCATTTCTTGGGCGGTTTTTTTGTCGCCCAGATTCCGCTTTATTTTTTTATTGACCCCAGAAAAAAGTGGGAAATAATAAACAAAAGGACAACCCTAAGCTTTATCTTGGGGTTTGTCTTAATTGTCGGCATTGGCTGGGAAATATTTGAGTTTTTGTGGAGTAAATTTTTTTACAACACCTTCCAGGTCCAACTTCTCCTCCAACCGTCCAAGTTTGATACTATTAAAGATATAGTGGTTAATTTAATCGGCGGCAGCGCGTTTTGGCAGCTAAACAAAAAAGCTAAGCTAACAAGGCAAACAACCGAAACAGCAAGCAACTAAAAACCGCTCCCTTTTGGCGGCAAGCGGTTTGAAGATTGGATTCTAGTTTACTTGTTCAGACCCAACAACTGCGACAGTTTCATCGGGTCAAACCCAATAACAATATTGTCGTCAACACTGATTACCGGCACGCCCATCTGGCCGGACTTTTGAATCATTTCCTGGGCCGCTGACTGGTCGGCGGCAACATCTTTCTCAACGTAGTCCACGTCGTGCTTTTTAAAAAATTCCTTGGCCATTTTGCAGTAAGCGCAGGTTGGGGTGGTATAAATTATAACTTGAGCCATATCTACATTAGTTTTAAGCTAAACGACCTTTATCTCAAAAAATACTTAATCAGTTTATCAACGGTTTGGTTGCTTAAATTGACTTCGTAACACATTTTCTGGCCGATTCTTTTTTTAACTACCAGCCCTTGCCGGTAAAGAATCTTTAAGTGCTGGGATACGGCAGCCGGCGTGATGTTTAATTCGTCAGCCAGTTCTGAAACGCAAATCCCCTGCCGGTTAAGCAAAATTTTAAAAATCAGCAGCCGGTTAACATCGCCTAAGGCTCCGAACATTAACGATAATTTTTTGCTGTCCGCGGAAATAACCATAAAATGTTTAAGTGTTTGCTTAATTATAATTAATTGCCAAAATTAGTCAAATTTATTTGCTTGAATCAGTTTTTTTGGTAATATGGAACTGATCTGGCTGCCAATCCAGTTGACATGCCTGCGCAGCGTGCCGCCAGTAACCGGGCCCATAGGTAAGTGGCATACCGCAGCCTTCGCATGGCTGAGTTCGGGGTTCGATTCCCCGTGGGTCCACCTGATAAATGTATAATGCAAAAAGTATTATGTATGAAGTATTATTGGAAATTGAAAATTGATAATTGTTCAAATTAATTAGAAATTAGTCATTAGAAATTAACACAAAAAGCCCCCTTGGTGAAACGGATATCACGTCAGGCTTCGGACCTGAAGTTAGAGGTTCAAATCCTCTGGGGGGCACAACAACAAATGGCAAATTCCAAAT
>CAYVGF010000016.1:8415-10542 GCA_964451115.1 uncultured Candidatus Saccharibacteria bacterium | reverse complement strand
ATACTCCGCAATCTTCTCTTCCAGTTCGTAGGCAAATAGCATCTCTTTAGGAATTTCTTCTTTTTCTTCTTCCAAACCCTCTTCCCCCGGCACACCAAATATCTCCGGGTTCAACCCTTCTGTCCGCTCTTTGAACTCCTGGACCTCTTCCTTGATTCTTTCTTTTTCTTCCTTGATTTTGTCTGGGTTGGGGAGTTTTTCGGGCATAAAAATCAATAACTAAAAAGCCACAGCTTCTGGCCGGTTAGATTCTTTGGAAAAGGTATTGGTAAATGTCGCCTTAAGATAAGGGTTGGGAATAAACACCTTCTTTTCTTTTTTGGCTTTTTCAACGAACTCTGACCACTGGGCTTCGTCCATTTTTTTCAAATTGGAAATAAGTTCTTGGTCAAAAGATTGGAGCTTTTCTTCTATCTTGGTCAAAACGTTTCTTTTGGCTTCTTGAGATACCCCTTCCCAGTTTAAGCCGTCTTTATAAGCTATAGCTTGAGATAGGAAATTTTTAATTTCAGCATTATTGGTTTGATGCAACAGCCCAACTTTATACATTTCTTCAATAATTCCGCTAGCAACCAAAGCGTCAAAAGCGGTCGGGTTGTTTAAAAACGGTTTCATAAAATTGTTCACGAACGCTTCCTCCACAGAAATATTTGTCCTTTCCCGGTTGAATGGATTAATCAGATCTCGCAAAAAACGATTTACATGGCGCAAGTCTAGGGAAGGGACTTCTTTTGGCGCTTCCAAGGCTAGGGCCCTTAATTTAGGCAACACATGGCTAAAGAGATAAATGATTAATTCTTTCTCGTTGTATTTAAGGACAAACTCATAATCTTTTAAAGCGCCGGTGGCTTGAAGTTTGGTTTCAATTTCCTGACCAACCAAGAAACGCCTGTTGAGATCACTTAAAGACGCCTGAACAATCAAGAGCTCTTCTTCGGTGGGAGGGAGGTTAACCACAATCGGCGCTGGCAGTCGGCTTTCAAAAGCGGCAGTTACTTGGGCGGTGTCGTAAAAGAACTGTTCGGCGCTGGAACCGGCGTTGGCAGTCAAATAAATTCTTGAGTAAACCGGATATTCTTTGCCGGTACCGGCAAAAAACCATTTGCCGCCATAAGCGGTTTGGAACAATTGGCGCAGGGCATCTGGCGGAATTCTGAAATTATTGTATTCGTTGATAATAATATCCCTTCCTTCTTTTAAAGCTTTTAAGATGATTCCGTCGCGCCAGCCGTTTTTGTACATAATCTTGCCCAGTTCCAGCGCTTGCCAGGTGTTGAGAGCTTTTTTAATTTCTGATTCCAGTTTTTCCCTGGCTTCTGCCGGCAGTTGCTTGTCAACTAGACCGTTAGCAAAATCTTCCACTTTTAATTCGGCGTCTTCCAAACTTTCTCCCGCCTTTTTCCTAAACTCAACATAATTGCCTAAAAGGATATGAATTAAGTCTTCAACTTGAGTGTCTAAAGATTGTTTTTGGGACAGTAATTCTTCTTTCTCAGATTTAGTGAATTCTGGGCTGTTTAATTTGGTTTCAATTTCTTTCCGCTTGTCAAAGATGTCGTGTAAATGATTGACCAGGGTTGTTTTGTCTTCTCCGATTTCAACTTTCTCGCCCCCAAGCAAAATGAATTCGGTTGTTTCTTGGCTCATATCAATAATTATGGGCGACCCTTTCTTTTTATGCTCCGGATTTTTAGCTAAGTAGTGTTCAAGGGTCAGGCTTTTTCCGGTGCCGGGCGGTCCAATTAAAACTCCGCCGATTGGCGTTTCAGTGTGTCTCATTTCCCAGCTGTAAATTTTGTTCATCAGTTCAATAACCGAAGGGATTTCAAGAACTGGTTCGCCAAATTGGTTTTGTTCAATTAAATGCTGTAAGTAGTTCTGATAAACAAAATATCTAGTCCAGTCTTCGCCCCAAAGTTCATTGAGTCGGGAAGTTATTTCAGCTAACCGCTCTTTAATTTCTTGTTTTGACTTGGGTTCGGGAGAAGGTTTCTGCTCTTGTTGGAGTTTAGTTTCCGCAAAACCGATTAAATCTTCACCGGTTTGATCGGATAATTGCTTCAAAACAGCCAACAAGTGTTCATCTTCCATGAGTTTAGGCAAATCCTCCTCTTCTCTTAAATAATC
>CAYVGF010000016.1:0-8315 GCA_964451115.1 uncultured Candidatus Saccharibacteria bacterium | reverse complement strand
ACATTGAATTATTTTTTGCAACCCGGTTTCAAGAGAAATTTAATTATTTTTGCGATCCGTCTCGCTGGTTGGCGGATTTAAAACCTTTTTGTTTGCAATTCTTAATTCATGGTTTTAGTCTTGATTTTTGATAAAATTTCTTGTATTATTTTCCTTAATGGCGATTACTAAGAGAAAGAAAAGCAATATTATTAAAAAAGTCCAGATTCACGAGAAAGACACCGGTTCGGCCAGCGTTCAAGTTGGCATTTTGACGGAAAGGATAGAAGAGCTGGCTAGACACCTTAAAAAGCACCCTAAGGATTACCACTCAAGGCGCGGCTTGTTAATGATGGTTAACAAGCGGCGGAAGCTTTTGAAACAGCTAGAAGCCGCGAAAAACAAGGGCCTTGAGGTCAAATAAAAGGGTGCTAGTTTATGCCTAACCAGTTTTATCACCGCGCGGGCGTTTTTGTTGACGTTCAAAACATATATCACTCCGCCAAACACCTTTACAGCGCCCGGGTTAATTTTAATGAGTTGTTAAAGCAGGCAATCGGCAAAAGGCTGCTGACTCGGGCTTTTGCCTACGTTGTCAAAAGCGACACCGCCTTAGGCGAAGATTCTTTTTTTGAGGCGTTAAAAAAGGCAGGCTTGGAGTTAAGAATTAAAGATCTCCAGGTTTATCCCAGCGGCTTCAAAAAAGCCGATTGGGATGTGGGGCTGGTGGTTGACGCGATTCGGACCGCCGATTCTTTTGACGCGGCAATTTTGGTTACCGGCGACGGCGATTTTGTGCCCTTGGTGGAGTACTTAAAAATTGGTTTAGGCAAACAGGTTGAGGTGGTGGCTTTTGACAAGACTACTTCCAGCAAATTAAAGGAAGCAGCCGACAAATTCACCGCGATTGACAGTTTGCCCAAAGCTTTAATGCGGATTCCCAAGCGGCCGTCCAGATCATCTAGGTCAAAAAACAATAAATAATTAAATTAAAGACAAAAAAACAATGCAGACGATAAACTTAAACCGAAGAAAGTTTGAAACCAAAATTAACGGCGAGCCGGCCTATCTGGAAATTTCCGATCTGGCAAAAAGGGCTGACGCGGCGATAATCGGCAAACACGGCGAAACCGCGGTTTTGGCGGTGGTGGTTATGGGCAAAGAAGACCAGAACAGCGATTATTTCCCTTTAACCGTTGATTATGAAGAGAAGTTTTACGCCGTCGGCAAAATTATGGGCAGCCGGTATGTCCGGCGGGAGGGTCGGCCGTCTGACGAGGCGGTATTAGCAGCTCGGCTGATCGACCGCAGCATCCGCCCCCTTTTTGACCACCGCTTGAGGCGGCCAGTCCAGGTTACGGTGACTATCTTGGCTTACGACGGGGTTCACGAACCGGAAGAGATTTCCATGCTGGCGGTTTCAGCCGCTCTTAGCGTTTCCCGGATTCCTTGGCAGGGGCCGATCGCCGGCATTGAACTCAAAGGCGAAACCGGCGGCGAGCCTTACAAGGCTTTTTTTGCCGGCCCCAAAGGCAGGATTAACATGATTGAACTGGAAGCCAAAGAAATGCAGGAGGATTTTGCCAAAAACCTTTTTCAAACTGCCCAAAATGAGATTAACCGCTTGATTGAGTTTCAGGAGTCAATCGTTAAGCAGGAAGGCAAAGAAAAAGAAGAAATTTCATTTCCCGAACCAAGCGTGGAACTTAAGGCGGAAGTTAAAAAATTTACCTTAGCCAAAGAAAAAGAGATATTTAGCAACAGTTCCATTGAAACGCTGAAAAAAGAGCTTTTAGCAAAACTCAGCGAAACTTTGAAAGCGGAAGATTCAGATCTGGCTTTGGCGGATTGGCTGTTTGAGCAGGAAGTAGAGTCTTTAGTAAAGGAAAAAGTGATTAAGGAAAAGGTAAGGGTGGACGGCCGAAAGATTGACGAAGTCAGACCGCTTTATTCGGAAGTTGGCTTGTTTAACAGAAACCATGGTTCCGCCCTTTTCATCAGGGGCGATACCCAAATTTTTGCGGTCACTACCCTTGATTCTCCCAGCGCCGCTAAAATTATTGAAACCATTGAAACCAGCGGCAGCAAAAGATTTCTATTGGATTATAATTTTCCCCAGTACTCTACCGGAGAAGTGGGGCGGTCGCGAGGGCCCGGCCGGCGGGAGATCGGCCACGGCGCTTTAGCTCACAAGGCGTTAAAGCCGTTCATTCCGCCCAAGGAAGAATTTCCTTACACGATTCGAATTGTGGCGGAGACCCTTTCTTCAAACGGTTCCAGTTCAATGGCCACAACCTGCGCTGGCTGTTTGTCCTTGATGGACGCTGGCGTCCCGATTAAAAAACACATTGCCGGCATTGCGATTGGCTTAATGCACCAAGATGACGACCGGTGGCTGACGCTTACCGACATTCAAGGGCCGGAGGACCATTACGGCGACATGGACCTTAAAATTGCCGGCACCGAGGAAGGCATTAACGCCATTCAGATGGATGTCAAAATTAAGGGCATTAACGAAAAAATATTTGAATCAGGCTTAATTCAAGCAAAGGCGGCGCGTTTAAAAATCATTGAGGCTATGAAAAAAACTTTGCCGGCCGCCCGCTCAGAACTTTCACCTTACGCTCCGACTATTCTTAACTTGAAGGTTCCGGTTGAAAAAATCGGCGAAATTATCGGTCCCGGCGGAAAAACTATCAACGGTATCATCAGCGCCGCCGGCGACGATGTTAACATTGATATTGAAGAGGACGGTTCGGTCTTTATTACCGCCACCGACCGCCAGAAAGCGGCAACTGCCGTTAAGATGATTAATGAAATAATTAAGGAGTACCAAATTGGAGAGATCGTGGAAGGCACCGTTATCAAGATAATGGATTTCGGCGCGATTGTTGATTTGGGCGGCGGGCAAACTGGAATGATTCATATCTCTGAGCTGTCCGACGAGTACGTCAAAGAAGTAAGAGACGTAGTCAAAGAAGGTGACAAGGTCAGGGTTAAGATTATTAAAATGGAGCCTGGCAAAATCGGCCTGACTTTAAAAGGAGTTGAAGGCGGCAGCCAAAATTAATTGTCCACACTTTTGGCTGAAAATTGATTTCTGTTTGTGGCATAATATAAGAAATGGTAAAATAACCTAAAAGAGGCGGTCTAAATTAACTTAAACCAAAAAAATGCCAAACGAAGATAAAAATCTTAACCTTAACGACTTGGAAGCCCGGACAATGGCTTCTGATCAAAAGTCCATTCAGGATCGGGGCGGCGCTGAGCCCAAGCCTTACGTTCCTCAAGGGCCGGCGCCAGAGATCGGCGCTAACCGGGCCGACAGCCCTCCTACCCCTCCTCTCAACCCTTTGTCAAACCCTACTCCCTTGGACTCAGCTTTTCACCAGGACGACAAGCCAAATGTTTCTGCTACTCCGCCGTCAGCGCCGATTGCTCCGCCGCCAGCTCCGCCTTCCCCGTCTTCCCAACCCGGTTCAAAGAAGCTGTTTATTGGAATTGTAGCCGCTGTTTTGCTCTTAGGTGTTGGAATTGCCGTTTATTTCTTTATGTTCCAAAAGCCGGCGGCCGTTGTTTCTAATCCGCCGGCGAACAATGCGGCTGAAACGCCGGAAGCTGGCCAGCCCACTCTACCGGTTTATGAAGTGCCGAAAGTTTCTACCTCTTCTGAGGCCGGCAATGTTCCGGAAAGTTCTGCTACCAGCACTCCTACTTCTACTCCGGCAGAATCCGAAAGCCAGCCGCCGGCCGGCCTAGCTTCCCATCTCTCTCTTCTCAATAAGCCGGCTGACGTGATTAACGAAGTTCAATTGTCTGCCGTTAATCTGGCCGAGCTGAGAAAAGCTTTGGAATTTTCTTCTTCCGTCCCTTCTTTAAGGGAGGTTATTTTTAAAAATAGTGATGAGAGAGTAATTCCGTTTCAGGATATAATTGGCAACTTTTCTTCAATTTTTGACTCTAACTTAGCGCAAAACTTTGAAGCTGACGCCACCTATGTTACTTACAACAATGACCAGGGCACCTGGTTTGGTTTAGCGGTTAAAGCTAAGTCTGACACCGACTTAAATGCTCTTAAAGAATCAGTTGCGGCAATTGAGAAAAACAAGGAAGAAATAAAGAATTTTTACTTGGCTGATCCGGGCGAACCGGGCATCTGGCAGACTGGCGCGGTAAGCGGCGTTGCTGCCCGGTATCTCAAATTCTCCCGAAACGGCGCTTCCTTTAACTACGGCTGGTCGGGAGACACCCTGATTATTGAAACTTCTTACGCCGGCTTTAAGCAGTTGCTTAGCTATCTGAAATAAATAAGATATGTTGTACTTTCTCTTTATTTTTAAAGATTTAGGCTTGTTTTTCCTAAGACTTATTTTAGGCCTGGTTTTAGTCGTTTACGGTTGGCCTAAGGTTAAGAACTTAAAGAAAACCGGCAATGATTTCGCCGGCATGGGATTTAAACCCGGTATTTTCTGGGGCGCGGCTGTCGGTTTTTTGGAGTTTTTCGGCGGTTTGCTGCTGGCGGGAGGCTTTTTTACCCAGCTGCTTTCTTTGTTTATTCTAATTGAGTTTGCCGTGATTTTACTCACAGTTAACTGGGGCAAGCCTTTTCGGGACACCGCTTTAGATTGGTTAATCTTGGCGGGGGCGGCTGTTTTAATGACTTCCGGCGGCGGCAGTTTCGCCTTGGATAATTTGCTTAACATCTGGTTGTTAGGCTGATTTTAAGCGCTTATGGAAGAACTGGTGGTGAAAGGTTTGGTCCTGCCTAAGATTTTAATTGCCAACGATAACGATAAGTTTATTGAGGTTTTCACCAAGGAATTAGGCTTGGTGAAAGCCAAAGTTATCGGGGCGGTCAAACCCACCTCAAAATTGATTTCCCATTTCAATCCTCTTAATTTAGTTCAAGTAAGATTAATTCGGAAAAACCAGTTTTTGGTTACGGACGCCGTTACGATTGATACCTTTCCGGAAATCAGGCGGGATTTTTCCAAATTAAAGGAGGTCTACAAAGTTTTGAAATTGATTCAGGAAACAACCCCGATGATTATGCCTGATCTGCCGCTGTGGTATTTTCTGGTTCGCGGCCTGCGGTCGGGCCGAATTGATTTAGTTAAAGCCTTAGCGGCCATTGGCTATGATCCAGAGCAGGCCAGCTGCGGCTTTTGCGGGGAGAAAACTGTTGCTTCATTTTTTTTGCCTGACCAAAACTTTATTTGCCAGCAATGCGCCCAAAAGATTAAAATTAAAGACAATCATTTAATTAGAATTTAAGTAATCCTATGCGGCGCAAAAAGAAAAAAACCAGTGAAGAGAAAGTTTTTAAGTTAGCCTCTCTATTTTTTGGCTTGGGGCTTTTAGTTTTAATGGCCGGCGGAGTTGCCGCCTATCTGGCGTTTAAAAATGACAGCGGCAACATTCAGCTGGCCATTGACGCCCCTGCCGGCGACATCTATCGGGGCGTGCCGGTTAAGATTGATTTTAAGGTGGACAATAATACCGAGAGCATTTTATCTAACCCTCGCCTAGTCATTAAGATTCCGGCCGAAAAGCTGGTTAGTTTGGACGATCCCGGCGGCAGCTTGATTTCGGTTTCGCTGGATCCGGTTGGTCCCCGAAATTTAGCCAAGAAAACTATTCGGTTTTTGCCTATTGCGCCGCTTGATTCCCCGATTAAAATTAAAGCAGTTTTAAGTTACAATCTGGGCCGGACGGTTTTTGAAGTTAAGGCGGAAAAAGAAATAACTGTTAGCAAGAATTCTGTTGAGTTTTCTTTTCGCCGCCCCGAGCAAATTATTGGCGGCTCCATTTTTCAGCTGGACGTTGACTATAAAAATGTGTCACCGTTTGATTTTAAGAACTTAAATTTGAAGCTTGATTATCCCGGCGAATTTAAATACGTTTCAGCTAATTTAGAGCCGGACGTTTTGACTAATATCTGGCGTTTGGGCGGCTTGAATGCCGGCTCGGAAGGGTCGCTCAAGATTCAAGCGAGGTTAGAAGGATCGGTAGGCGTTGATTACCCTTTAAAAGCCAAAATTACAACTGAGCTGGGCGGCAAAGCTTATGTCATCGCCGCCGGCGAGAGCAAGCTCACCATTAACAGTTCGCCGATAACTTTAAGGGTAGATTTAAACGGCGTTAAAAATTATGTTTCCCGTTTGGGCGACCGCCTTAACTATACCATTACTTACCTCAATCAGACCGGCATTGCCCTTAACAATACCGTCGTTTCCGCCGAACTAATCAGCCCTTTATTTGACCTTAGCTCTTTAGACACTAACGGGCGGATTGATTTTGGCAGCAAAACGGTTATCTGGGACCAAAAAACCAATCCAGAGCTGGCGCTGGTTGAACCTAACCGCTCCGGCCAAGTGAAACTCAGCGTTAACCTTAAAAAAGTTTTTCCTATCGGCCGCTTGGGCGACAAAAACTATACCCTTAAGCTAAGAGTGAAGCTAAGTTCGCCTTCGGTACCTTATTATTTGGAAGCTGACAGGACAACCGCCTTGACTGAGCTGGAAAATAAGGTGGCCGGCTTGCTTAAAGTTGACGCAAAAGCCCTGTTTCGGGACGCTAATTCCGGCATTATTAACAACGGCGGCTTGCCGCCTTCAGTTGGCGAACCGACCCAGTTTACCGTCCATTGGGCGGTTAGCAATTTTGCCAATGACGTCAGCGATGTTTTGATTAGGGCGACTCTGCCGCCTAACGTTAAGTTTACCGGCGTGGTAAAAAGCAATATTGATTCCCAGCCGGCCTTTGACGAGCAGTCCCGGACGGTCAGTTGGCAGATAGACAATATTAAAGCCAACAGCGGTGTACTGACTCCGCCGATTGAAGCGGTTTTTCAAATTGAAGCAACGCCCACAATTGATATGATCGGCAAGTATGAGCCCCTGCTTGGGCAGACTACGATTACCGCCCGCGACGATTTTGCCAATATCGGCCTGGTAGGTTATGACAACCCGCTTGACACCAGCTTAAATGATGACCAGACTGTTGAAGAAACTTCCGGTATAGTACAATAAAAAAATGGCTAATTTGTTGGAAAAAATAACATCATTAACCAAGCGGCGCGGTTTTATCTTTCCCGGTTCCGAAATCTACGGCGGCTTGGCCGGCTTTTGGGATTACGGGCCCTTGGGCGCAGAGCTGAAAAGGAACATTAAAAGCGCTTTTTGGCGGGAAATGGTCCAGAAGAGGGAAAATATTGTCGGCATTGATGCCGCGATTGTTATGAATCCGAAGGTTTGGCGGGCATCTGGCCACTTGGATTCGTTTACGGATCCGCTGGTTGAGTGCCGCCAGTGCCATCACCGCTTTCGGGCTGACCATCTGGCAAATCTGGACAGCTGCCCCGACTGCGGCGGCGACCTGACCCAGCCAAAACAATTCAACTTAATGGTGGAAACTTTTTTGGGTTCGGTGGAAGGCGAGAAGCTTAAAACTTACCTGCGGGGCGAAATTACCCAAGGAGTTCATGTGAATTTTAAGCAGATTACCAGCTCCACTCGCCTTAGTTTGCCTTTTGGCGTAGCCCAGATCGGCAAGGCTTTCCGCAACGAAATCACACCCGGCCGCCTTAGCTTTCGGTCGCGGGAGTTTGAACAAATGGAGCTTCAGTTTTACATCCAGCCCGGCGAAGAAGAAGGCGAAAAATGGATGGAGTACTGGAAAAAAGAAAGGCTGGACTGGTATCTGACTTTAGGTTTGGACAAAGAGCGGTTAAGATTTTCCGAACACAAGCCGGAAGAAAGGGCCCATTACGCTCGGGCGGCTTGGGACATAGAATTTAATTTTGACAACGGCGAGTGGCTGGAGTTGGAAGGAATCCATAACCGCGGCGACTGGGACTTAAGCCAGCACGCCAAGCATTCCGGCGAGGATTTAAGCTTTGTTGATCCGCACACAAAGGAAAAAATTGTTCCGTGGACAATTGAAACCTCCGGCGGCGTTGATCGGGCGGTACTGTTTTTAATTGCTAACGCTTACCAGGAAGAAAAACTGCCCAACGGGGATAAAAGGACAGTTTTAAAGTTCCGGCCTCAAGTTGCTCCTTACAAAGCGGCGGTATTCCCGCTTTTGGCCAACAAGCCGGAATTGGTAAAACTAGCGCGAAAAATTTATGATGATCTGAAAAATGACTTCATGATTGACTGGGACGATCGGGGCAACATCGGCAAGCGGTACCGTTATCAAGACGAAGCCGGCACCCCGTTTTGCGTTACTGTTGATTTTGAAAGCTTAAAAAATGAAGATGTGACAGTCAGGGACCGGGATACGATGGAGCAAAAGAGAGTAAAAATTAGCGGGCTTAAAAAATTCATCAGCGA
>CAYVGF010000015.1:0-11311 GCA_964451115.1 uncultured Candidatus Saccharibacteria bacterium | reverse complement strand
TTTTTTCAGATTGAAATGTTGCGGGGGTGGGATTTGAACCCACGACCTCGAGGTTATGAGCCTCGCGAGCTACCAGACTGCTCTACCCCGCAGTGATAGTATATAAAAACAAAGTTAAATTGCAACCCTCTGTCTTGTTTCCGGGTTGTTTTAGATATAAAATTGAAAGCAATGGAGCAAGAAATAAATAAATTAACCGAAGAAGCGCTAAAATCAATAAGCAGCGCCGTTTCCTTAAAAGAAATAGAGGAGATAAAGATAAAATTTTTAGGCCGCAAGGGAAAATTGACAGTTATCTTAAGGAATCTGGCTGGACTGCCGCTGGAAAAAAGGCGAACGATCGGCGCTTTGGCCAATAAGGCTAAGCAGGAGATTTTAAGCTTAATTGAAAACAGGCTTAGCGAATTCAAACAAGATTCGGCGGCAATTAAGGACGACTTAACCAAGCCGGGCGAGAAGATAGCAAAAGGCCATCTGCATCCGCTTGTCAAAGTAGAGCGGGAAATAAGGAAAATATTTACTTCCTTAAATTTTTCAGTTGTTGAGGGGCCGGAGGTGGAATCTGAATATTACAATTTTGACGCTTTAAATATCCCCGCCAACCATCCAGCCCGGGATATGTGGGATACTTTTTGGCTGAAAGACGGCTACAAGCTTCCCGGTTCCAAAACCAAAAAAGAACGTCTGCTGCTTAGGACTCACACCAGCCCGATGCAGATTAGGTATATGGAAACCCATAATCCGCCGTTTCAGATTATTGTGCCGGGACGGGTGTTTAGATATGAGGCAACCGACGCTTCCCACGAGATTAACTTTTACCAAGTGGAAGGGCTAATGGTCGGCCAGGATGTATCTTTAGCTAATTTGAAGTTTATAATTGAAACTTTCCTTAAAAAATTTTTTGGGCCGCGAATTAAGTTCCGATTTCGGCCCAGTTATTTCCCGTTTGTGGAGCCGGGACTGGAGGTTGATATCAAGTTTGGCAGTAAAAGCGGAGCGTCCTGGCTGGAAGTGATGGGCGCCGGTATGGTCCACCGCAGAGTATTTGAAGCGGCGCGGTACAATCCTGACAATGTCAGCGGATTTGCTTTTGGAATGGGGCTAGACAGGTTAGCGATGATTAAATACAACATTCCCGACATCAGATTGTTTTATTCTGGCGATTTAAGGTTTGTCCGCCAGTTCAATTAAGTTAAGGGATTATGAAGTTTTCTTACCGTTTATTAAAAAAATATCTGCCGGAACTGCCGGCCAAAAGGAAGGTAGTTTCCGCATTAAACCTTCACGTTTTTGAAGCGGAAGACTTGGGCGGAGATGTAATTGACGTTTCAGTTTCTCCTAACCGGTATTCAGATGCCGGTTCCCACATCGGTTTAGCTAAAGAGTTGGCAATCGTTTTAGGTTTAAAGCAAGGTTCTGTTCCTAAACTTAAAACCATTTTAAGGCCGATTAAGCTTGCCGGCTTAGAGGTTAAAATCAGCGCTCCGAAACGCGTTGCCCGCTATTCGGCTTTAGTTTTTGACAATATTTCAGTTAAGCAGTCTCCGGCTTGGATTAAATCAGTGTTAAAAAGTTGCGGCTTAAAGCCGGTTAACAACGTAGTGGATTTGATGAATTTAGTAATGTTGGAAACCGGCCAGCCGCTTCATGCTTTTGATTTTGACAAAATTTCCGTTTCAGGCGGCAGAAAGTCGGTTGAAATTAGGCTTGCCAAAAAAGGCGAGGTTATAACCACCCTGGACGGCAATAGTTACAACCTTGACAGCCAAACTTTACTGATAGCGGATAGCAAACAGCCGTTGGCAATTGCCGGCATTAAAGGCGGCAAAGCGGCGGAGGTTAACAAGGACACAAAAAGAATTTTAGTTGAGGCGGCTAACTTTGACGGCGTTAGTATTTACCAAACTGTCCGCCACTTGAACCTGACCACCGATGCTTCCAGCAGGTTTACCCACAATCTTCATCCGGCTTTAACCGCCGCCGCTTTAAATAGGGTAAAGGAGCTTAAAAACGAACTGGGCCGGGAAGCAAAAATAATTGGCGCTTGGGACTCCGGTTTCAATATCAAACCTCGTTTGATTAAACCTGATATTACCCGAATCAGCAGGCTGTTGGGCCTCCACCTTAACCAAAGGGCGGTTTTTTCAGTTTTGAAAAAAATTGGCCTTAAGCCGGCCGGCCGAGGATTTTATGAAATTCCTATTTTACGCCAAGATTTGGAAAACCAGGAAGATTTGGCGGAAGAAGTGGTTCGGTTGATCGGTTATGAATTTATTTCGCCCCAGCCGCCTCTCATCGGTTTGATGCCAACGGAGTACGAGGAGATGGTGGAGTTTAAAGACAAACTGAGGTTAATTTTGGCCGGTTTCGGGTTTGACGAGGTTTACAACTCCTCTTTTAATTCGGAAAAAGGCGATTGGGCGGTTGAGATTGCCAACCCAATTGCCGAGGATAAAAAATATCTAAGGCCGGACCTGCTCTGCCATCTTGACAGAAACATAACCCACAATCTTAAGTTTTTTGATGACGCGCGGATATTTGAAGTCGGCCAAGCGTTTAACGCGGTTAAAGGCGTAATTTATGAATCCGGCCGTTTAGGTTTAGCTGTCAGCTTAAAAGCCAATAATGGATTTTTTGAATTGAAGGGAGTTTTGGAATCTTTGTTTGAATCATTAGGGATTGCCGATTTTTTGATTGCAGAGACAGAAGAAAAAGGAGTGATGGCTGTCAAAACAGGGGACAGTACGCTCGGTTATCTGTATTATTTGCCGGATCGATCTTTAGCTGAAATTGATCTAGCTTCTTTGCTGGCCGCCGCGAATGAAGATATGGAGTTTCGCCCTCTGCCGCTGTATCCGGCTGTTGTTCGGGACATTAGCTTGCTGGCTGATAGCAGCATCAAGGTGGGCGATTTAATTCAGGAGATTCAGCTCAGCGACCTTAAGGAAATTGAAGATGTGGATCTTATTGATGAGTATTTTGACAAAACCGGCGCAAGGCAGAGCGTCACTTTAAGGGTGGTATTTCGGGCCGATGACCATACTCTGACTTCAGAGGAGGTTGATAGGAAAATAAAAAATATCTTAAGCTTGCTTTTAGATAAGTTTGGCGTTGAGGCAAAGTAAAAACCCCGTTTTATCGGGGTTTGTTTTGCGGAATCCGGAAAGTGTACTTGTCCGGCGGGATAATGTCTTGCATGATGTGAGGATTAAGATCAAGAAACTCCGGCGTACCAAGATTATACCAGGAAGCTACTTGGCTAACATCGGAAATTTTCTTAATGGTTGTATCAACTAACACAGTAGGCGGATATTCCCTGTCGGCAATCGGCGTTACTGGTTTGATTTTATATCTTTCTTTGTTTTCCAGAATAATTTTCCAGCTGATAATCTTGTAGACAAAATCAATTGTTTCATCCGGAAACTTGTTAATGTTAAAAAAGTTCGGGTTTTTTCCTTTGTACCGGCGCAAAGCCCTTTTTATTCCGTTGCCGCCGGCGTTATAAGAAGCAATGGCTAAAAATACGTCGTTAAATTCCACCAAGGCGTCTCTTAAGTAAGAAGCGGCGGCAGGGATAGCTTTTTCCGGCAGGAGCCGTTCATCAATTAGAGGTGGGGCTACAATTAATCCGTACTTCTTTGCGGTTTTTGCCATAAACTGGGTAATGCCGAGCGCTCCAGCAGAAGATTTTGCCTCAATATCTAAAAATGATTCCTGGACGAACAAGTATTTAAAGTCCAGCGGTAAATTTTTCTTGGCGATTTCCCGCTCAATAAAAGGAAACCAATAGTTGATTCTTTGAATTAAGATTCTCAAATCCAGATCAGTTTCGGGATGAATTAAAATTTTTACCGTGTTTTTTATCCTTTTTCTGACATACCAATTGTTTAAAGGCACCGTTTCGCCGCCGAAAACCAGGCTGTCGGGCAGCCAAACGGTTTCGGTGGGATCCAGCAATTTATTTAAGCTGTCAGCTTTTGTCTGTATTAAGTTCAGTTGCCGTTCCAAAATCTCTTTACTTTCAAGCAGACGGGCTGTGGTAAACAGCAAAAAAACGACTGACGCGGAAGAAAGCAGAAGCAAGATCACCAAAAAAGGCGTGATATTTTTTCTGACAAACTCTAACCAGTTTTTTCCTTTCAAGGCTTTTACCTCCTTTTTTTATTTTTTGAGCAACTGATTAATACATACCACAAACAAATCAGCAGGGCAATTACTCCAAGTGAACTTTGGCTTGGAAGCGGTCTAGTTTGTTTTTTAACAAAGGATAATCTTTTAAGTTTGGATCTTGGTTCAAGAGCCAAACAGCGTCTTTTTTAGCTTCAATAACCAGTTTTGGGTTCTGGAGAGCTGTCATTGCCAGATCAGGCATTCCGGTTTGGCTTTCGCCAAAAAACTCACCCGGCCCCCTTAATTTAAGGTCAAGCTCAGCCAGTTCGAAGCCGCTCTTTGCCGTTAAAATAGCTTTCAGTCTGGCAGTGTGAGCATCGGCAAACAGAAAGCAGTATGACTGGTGTTTGCCGCGGCCGACCCGGCCCCGAAGCTGGTAGAGTTGGGCCAAGCCGAAGCGTTCAGCGCTTTCAATAACCATGATTGCGGCATTTGGCACGTCAATTCCCACTTCTATTACCGAGGTTGAAACCAAGATATCGGTTTTCCCTTTAGCAAAGCTTTCCATAACCTCATTTTTTTCTTTAGCAGTCATTTTGCCGTGAAGCATTGCAATTTTGAGTTTGGGAAATATCTTTTCTTTCAGTTTTTTAAACTCTTCTTTAACCGATTTAACTTCCAATTTTTTTAATTCTTCTTCTGGAAGGTGAATTGGCAGTCGGCCTTCCGCTTCCAGAAGGGAGGCGGTGGCCGGTTCAATCCTGGGGCAGATAACAAAAGCTTGCCGGCCGGCTTTAATCTGACTTTCTATAAACTGGTAAACCCTTTGCCTTTCTTCCGGTGGAATTATTTCCGTAACTACCGGCTTTCGGTTGCGGGGAGGTTCGGTTATTAAAGATAAATCCAGATCGCCAAAAACAGTCAAGCTTAAGGTGCGGGGAATAGGGGTGGCTGACATTGAGAGGAAATGAGGGGAAACTTTGCCGGAAAGCTTGGTTTGCCGAACAAGGGTTGCTCTTTGTCTAACGCCGAATCGGTGCTGTTCGTCAACTATTGCCAGAGCGAGTTTGGGAAACTTAATTTGTTTCTGGATTAAGGCGTGAGTGCCGAAAACAATAGCTGCTTTTTGGGCGGCAATCAATTGAACCGCCTTGGCTTTAGTCAGGGCCGATTTCAGGTTCTGGCCGTAGTAGATATTAGTTGTTTTGCTGGTTAAAAGAACGATTCCCTGCTTGAAGTTAGGAAAGGTTTTAATCATGGTTTGGTAATGCTGGCCGGCAAGAATTTCCGTTGGCGCCATAAAAGCGGTTTGGTATCCGTTTTGGGCGGCGATTAAAGCGGCCAGCAGAGCCACAATGGTTTTGCCGGAACCGACATCCCCTTGAAGCAGGCGGTTCATTGGGTAGGGCTTTTGGATGTCTTGGATAATCTCCCAAAGGGCGTTTTTTTGGTTTTGGGTCAGTTCAAATGGCAGTTCTTTTAAGGTTTGCTTGAACCAGCTGAGGTTAAACTTAAGCTGAAACGCTGGCGATTGGCGGAGTTTTTGCTTGAACTTTAGATTGGCGAGCTGAAGCAGGAACAAGTCTTCAAAAGCAAATCTTTTTTTCGCTTTAGCCGCTTCGGTTAGTTTGTTGGGAAAGTGGATAGAGTTCAAAGCCTGGCTTATCGCCGGCAGTTTTTCTTTGGCTAAAATTGAAGCAGGCAAAAACTCTTCGGTTTCGGTTTTTTCTAAAGCCGATTTGATTAAGAACCTTAAGCCGCGGGAAGTCAGCCCTTTTGTTTCCGGATAAATTGGAACGAGGCGGGCGGTATGTTTTGTTTCTTGCGCCGTTTTCAGTTCGTAAGCGGGATTGGAAAAAACGATTTTTTGCTTATAAAACGCAGTTTTGCCGGATAAATAAATGACTTTGCCGGTTTTCAGCGTGTTTTTAAGGTAGGGCTGATTGAACCAGATTGCTTTTACCGTTCCGGTTTCGTCGCTGAGAGTTATTTCGGTCAAGGCCATCTTTCGGGATCGGGCGCGGCGGAGGTCAACGCGCTTAATAACTCCTTTAACTGTAAAATTTTGGTTAGGCTTTAAGTCTTTGATCTTTGCGAGTTGGGAAAAATCTTCATAACGGTAGGGGAAATGAAGAAGCAGGTCGCCAACCGTATCAATTTTTAATTTTTTAAGCTTGGGCAAAAATCGGGAACTGGCTCCCGGCAAACTGCTGATTGGCGAAGAAAATTGTAGCATGAAATGTTTTAGTCCGCCCGGAAGGACTTGAACCTTCAACCTTGTGGTTAAGAGCCACCTGCTCTGCCAATTGAGCTACGGGCGGGCATATAGAATAGGTTAATATTTTAATTAAAAAGCGTCAATATAAAATGGGTAATTCAGATAAAAAGCGTAAATTTACCCATTAGCACGTTAAATCAGCTTTCACATCTTATGTTAAAACTAGCGCATTATACTTTCTGCATGTTGCATTATATCAATTAAGTGTTTACTTAAAATTGGTTGTATAATATACTGGCTATAACGAAAATTAAAGTTGATTAAATTTTCATGAATATGTATGAAGTAGCGATTTTAGGCGGCGGGCCGGCCGGATCAGCGGCGGCGGTTTACGTTGCCCGAAAAAAATTAAAAGCGGTTTTGATTACCGAATCTTTTGGCGGCCAGTCGGTGGTTTCGGATGACATTGAAAACTGGATTGGCGAGCGGCACATCAGCGGCGTTGAGTTGGCCCAAAAACTGGAAAACCATGTCAGAAACTACGAAGACGAGATAGACATTAAACTGGGAGAAAGGGCAACCAGAGTAGAAAAGATTCCTTGCGCTGACAAAAAGCGGGTGTGCGACTTTTTAATTACCACCAACCAGAGCCAGTACCGGGCTAAAGCCGTTATTTTGGCGGTTGGCGCCCGCCGGCGAAAATTAGGCGTGCCGGGAGAAGACAAGTTTGAAGGCAAAGGAGTTAGCTACTGCGCTACCTGCGACGCGCCCTTATTTAAAGGCAAGACGGTGGCCGTTATTGGCGGCGGCAACGCCGGCTTAGAAGCGGCGGTTGATCTTACGGCTTATGCTGACCGCATTTACATTCTTCAGCGGCGAGACGCGCTAAAGGGCGATGTTGAAACTCAGGAAAAACTGAACCAAAGCGGCAAAGTTGAAGTTATTTTGAACGCAGAGATAAAAAAAGTGCTGGGCGATCAGTTTGTGGAAGGCCTGGTTTATCTTGACAAAGCTGCCGGCAAGGAAAAGAAACTTGAAGTGGGCGGCATTTTTGTTGAGATAGGATCAGTACCTAACAGTGAAATAGTCAAAGATTTAGTTGAACTGGACAACTGGGGACAGGTAAAGACCGACTCTAAAAAAGGCACCACTTCTCATCCTGGCATTTTCGCGGCGGGAGACATTACTGACGATCCTTACAAACAAAACAACATTTCCGCCGGCGACGGCGTTAAAGCCGCGTTGTCGGCTTATGCTTACCTGCAAAAACTGGCCCAGCGCAGTCCGGCGGCGGAAATTATTGAAAGCAGTTAATTTAACATAAAATTATGCTTAACAGTTCCGTGTTTTTTGCTTTTTTATCCGCGTTTTTCGCGGCTTTAGTGGCGATTTTCGGCAAAATTGGGGTTTCCGGCATGGATTCTACTTTGGCCACTACTATCCGGGCGATAATAATGGCTTTGTTTTTAGTTTTTGTTTCTTTGAGTTTCAACCGGTGGCAGGATTTTAGCCAGATTAGCGGCAAAGCTTGGCTATTTATAGTTTTAGCCGGCATCGCCGGCGCCTTGTCTTGGCTGGCTTATTTTTATGCTTTAAAAATAGGCCAGGTGAAAGTAGTGGCTTCAATTGACCGGTTGAGCGTGGCCTTGGCAATTATTATGGCGGCTTTATTTTTAGGTGAAGCCCTGACTATTAAAGGCATTATCGGCATTGTTTTAATGCTGGCGGGGATTTATCTTTTGATGTAGGTTTTCTAAATTCTGATACGCCCCTCATTCAGCAGATTCCGTTAATTTAGCTTATATAAAAACCGATCGGCCTTTATACTAAGCCAAATTGAAGGCGGAGTTATTAGCAAAAAGTTATTAGCAGCTTTTTATTATTTGAGTCAGAGTCTTTTTGTTTTCAAACAAAACTACTTTTAAAAACTACTTTTATAACTGATAAATATAAACGACGATCGTCGTTTATATTTATCAACAATAAATTTTCAACTGAAAAATTGCCCGAAAACAGCAAAAGGAAGGGCAAGGAACAGTCCATTGGACTTTAAATTTAAACTGCTTGCGATTCGGCTCTTTCCGCGTGTTAATTTGACAAACATTACTGTTCTGTGTTTGTCTGTAGGTAGATCCTAATGCTAAAAAAAGGAGGAAACGCAATGGACAGAGTGTTTGTTTTTGATTTAGACGACACTTTGATGTGGACCGAATGGATTTATAATCAGGCTTTTTTGAAGCTGATAATGTATTTAATTGATATTTGGGAAAAGCGAATTCCTTCTGCTGGGTTTCTGGCCCAGAGATTGGAGCACTTAACCCACGAGATGGTTAAAGAAATTAATCCGGCAACCGGAGAACCGTTCGGTTATTCGGCTGAGCGCCACCCCCAAACCTTTGTAAAGTTTTATAAAGAACTTTGCGAAGAAGGTTGGGGCGAGTTTAGCAAATTGCACGCTGAAGCGATTAAGCGCATTGGTTATGAAATTTTTTCTCCGGCTAATTACATTAAAGCCGGTTTAGTGCCGGGAGCGGCTGAGGTTTTCAATTATTTGAAGCGGAAAAAGGATTGGTTATTTTTATTAACCAAAGGCGATAAAAAGGTACAAGAAGAAAAGATAGCCGCCCTTGGTTTGGATAAAGTTGTTTTGGGTTATAAAATTGTCAGCTGGAATAAAACTCCAGACGATTTCAGATTTTTTAAAAAATCTTTTAAGGATTGCCGATGTTATTCGGTGGGCAACTCTTATTTTTCGGATATTAAGCCGGCGCTGGAAGCCGGGTTCACTGGCATCTTTATTCCGTGTTATACCTGGAAAGCGGAACCTACTCCGAGCCCAGATGAGATTGATGGGCAAGTGATTGTTGTAAAAAAAATAAAAGAAATTATTGAGCTTGATAAAAAAAGCTTAATTTGAACGTTTAACCCCGCTGAAAAGCGGGGATTTTCTTTGGTTGGGTGTAATTTATAAACACAAACCTTCCAAGCGATGTATTTAAACAGTCGGGACACTGGGAATAGAACCCAGACTATCCCGCTTTTATTGTCGGGGGCAGCGGACTCGAACCGCTAGTCACACGAACCCGAATCGTGTATGTTGCCATTACACCAGCCCCCGATAATTAGCGGGACGTACTGCCACTATACTATGTCCCGCTATGTTAGTATTCTAATGAATGCGATCGCCAAGGGCAAGACCCAACTGGCTTGATTTAAGATTTCCAACCCCTGCTTTGAAGGCCGGCGGTGGAAGATTTTAAACCACAGTTCTTCGGTGAATTTCCTGCTTTTAGCCAAACCTTTGGTTTTTTGTTGGATCTTAGTGATGACGCATCCGCCAAACAGCTTTATATGCAGACGGTGTACAGCAATTCCCGCAAAAACTATTGGTGGCGAAACCAAAAAGCTGGCCAGCAAACTGGAAGGAATAATAGCGGCATGGAGGCCAAAAAGAAACTGATTAAAAACCTTTAAAAACCTGGCTTTGGAGTTAGACATGATAATTTTTTTTCATTTGCTCTTCCGCTTTTGATTCCAGTTCTTCCTTCTTGAGTTTGGCTGATTCTACCATCTTTTTAAGCTCTTCGTCTGAAAGACGGACAAGTTCTTTGGCGATTCCTTTAAGTTCTTCTTTTTTGTTTTTAGCCGGATCATCAAGCACTTTGTCTAATAAAATATTCAAAATCCAACCAACTCTTGGGCCGGGTTGGAGGCCGGTTGCCGCCATTATTTCATCGCCGTTGATTGCCAGCATTTTGGGAGAGATAGGGTCATGCCGGACCTTTTCAATCATAAACAACAGATGCCGCAGTTTGTAAGGAATCGCTTTTGGCACTCCAGAGCCGATTCGGTCGGCTTCGCGGACTTTGATTAGGTCGTCAATATTTTCCAAGCCAACCCGGCGAATAAATCTTCTTACTCCGCTTTCAGTTACTTCGCCGACATTGTAGTAAAACAGATGGTTTTTAACCAAGTGAGTTACTTTTTTTGTGAGGTCTTTTGGAAACCGCAATCTTTCCATGATTTCCTTAGTCATTTTTGCCCCAACATATTCATGGTGATAAAAGGTTGAGTTAGCTCCTTCGCCTTTTTTTGTTCGCGGTTTACCGATGTCATGGAACAGAGCCGCCAATCTTACTGGCAGGGTATAATTTTTTTCTGCAGTGTATTGCAAGGCTCTTAAATTATGCTCCCAGACGGTGTAGATGTGGTGCTTGTTTTGGCCGCAGTTAATCCCTTCCCGAAGTTCCGGGATAATAAATTGCAGCAAACCGAGTTGTTCCAGCAGGTTGATGCCAGCGGCGGCGTTTTTAGTCATTATTATTTTTACTAACTCGTCCCTGACTCTTTCTTTGGAGATATTGCTAATATCGGCCGCCATCTTTTTTATAGCTTGGGCGGTTTCTTTTTCTATTCGCCAGTTGGCGTTGCCAACACTTAACTCAACTGCAAAGCGAGCCGCTCTCATCATTCTTAAGGCGTCTTCTTTAAATCTTTGGTTGGGGCCGCCAACGGTTCTGATTAGTTTATTTTTTAGGTCGTCTTGGCCATTAAAAGGATCAACAATCAATTCCGAATTTTTAATTTCTAATTTTGAATTTATTTCAGATTTCAAACTGATGGCCATGGCGTTGACAGTGAAATCGCGGCGGCCTAGATCTTCCTCAATAGTTTTAGCAAACTCAATTTTATCGGGATGGCGCTGATCGGAGTATTCGGCTTCAATCCGGAAAGTTGTCACTTCCGCAGTTTTCAATTCTGGCGTTTCGCTGTCGGTTTTGACGATGACCGTGCCAAATTTGTTTTCGTAGACGCTATCGGGAAATATGTTCTGGATTTCTTCCGGCTTGGCATTGGTGGCAATGTCCCAGTCTTTCGGGGCTCGGCCGATAAGAAGGTCCCTAACGCAGCCGCCGACTAAATATGCCTGGAAGCCGGCTGACTGAAGCTTGTTGCCAATTTCTATTATTTCTTTGGGAATAA
>CAYVGF010000014.1:9382-12673 GCA_964451115.1 uncultured Candidatus Saccharibacteria bacterium | reverse complement strand
GTAAAGAGGGTAAAAGCAGGTTGTTAAAAAGCCGCTGCCAAGCGGCTTTTTAGCGTCAATTGCTTTTAGCCCAACTTTAGATATAATAACAACCATTGCTGTTAGAAATTTTTAATGTATGCCTAAACTTCAATCACTCACTCTTAAAAACGGCTTAAAAATATTTTTTGTCCGCGTGCCTTCAGCGCCGTCGGCAACAATTATACTTACGGCCAAAGTCGGCTCCAAGCACGAAAAGAAATCTCTTAATGGAATTTCCCATTTTGTTGAGCACCTAGCCTTTAAAGGCACTAAAAATCGTCCTCAACCCGGGCAGATTGCTTATGAACTGGACGGTTTGGGCGCCAGTTATAATGCTTCTACCAGCCAGGAGCGGACTCTGTTTTATGTCAAAGCTCAGCCGCAGTTTTTTAACCAGGCGGTGGAGATTGCTTCGGATATGTATGTTCACCCGATCTACCGGCCCGAAGAAGTAGAAAAGGAAAAAGGCGTTATTATTGAAGAGATTAACATGTATGAAGATTTGCCTCAGGCCAAAGTAGAAAGGTTGTTTTTAGAGCTGCTCTACGGCGACCAGCCGGCAGGATGGGATATTGCCGGCACTAAAGAAACAGTCAGCCGCCTGACCCAAAAGCAATTATTTGCCTTTCGGAAGCGTTATTATACCGCCCGCAACAGTTTTGTGCTTTTAGCGGGCAACTTTAGCCCTTCCCGGGCTAAAAACATTATCTCTCGCGACCTTTCTCAGCTAGCCAAAGGCGTTCCCGCCAAACTGCCGCCGGTTAAAGAGCGTCAAACCCGGCCCCAGTCGCTGGTTTATAAAAAGCCGACTGACCAGACCCATTTAATTGTCGGTTTTCGGGCGTTTAGCGTTTTTGATAAAAGGCTTTATCCGGCCAAAGTGTTGGCGGCGGTTTTGGGCAACGGCATGGGTTCGCGCTTGTTTAAGCGGGTTAGAGACGAGTTGGGAGCCGCTTATTACGTTTCGGCCAGCGCCGATTTATTTTCTGACTGCGGAACCATTACCGCCAGTGCCGGTGTTAAGAACCAAAAAGCGCCGGAAGTTTTGGAGGCAATTTTAGAAGAATTCGCCCGGCTGGCCAAAGAAAAGCCGAAGCCGGAAGAATTGGTAAGGGCCAAAAACTATTTGAGCGGGATGTTGATGTTGAGTTTGGAGAAAACCGACAGTCTCGGCATGTTTTATAACGAGCAAATTGCCACCGGTTTGAAAATTAAATCTCCGGCCGAGGTGATTAAGCAAGTAAACCAAGTTACCGCTGACCAAATTCTTCGGTTGGCGCGGGAAATATTTCTGCCTGAAACTTTGAATTTGTCGGCAGTTGGCCCGGTAGCCAAAAATAAATTTAATGCTATACTAAAAAAGTATCGGCTATGAAAAAAATTCAAATAGAAATCAGCTGGAATATCTTCTGGCAGATCCTGACTTTTATCGGGGTAATTCTAATTTTTTATCTGGCGCGGACTGCTTGGGGCGTGCTGTTTTCGGCAATTATTATTTCGCTGGGCCTGGATCCGATGGTCAGTTTTTTTGAGCGGCGGGGCGTTAATCGGATTTTAGGCACTTTGCTTGTTTTTTTGCTGGGTTTTTTAACTCTTTCCGCTTCTATTTACTTTATTGTGCCGGTTTTGGTCAAGGAGGCCAGCGGCTTTTTAGACCAGTTTAACAGGATAATAACCACAATTTTAGGTATCGGCCTGCCTCAGACGGCAATTCAGACCGCCAGCACTAATCTAAACCAGATTTTAGGGCTGTTTGGCTCTACTGCCTCGTCAATTACCAGCACCATTTCGGCAATATTCAGCAAAATAGTTTTTGCCATTTTTATAATTGTAATTTCCTTTTATCTGTCGGTAGAAAAAAACGGCACCGAGAGGATGTTAAGAATTATCCTGCCTAAGATTTACGAGCAGCCGGTCATAAAAATTTTTCATCGGTTTAAGATAAAAATTCGGCTTTGGCTGGTGGCGCAGTTAGGTTTAAGTTTGGCGGTGGGCTCGCTGGTGACGCTTGGCTTGTGGCTTTTGGGGGTAAAATACGCCATTGTGTTGGGGTTAATTGCGGCGCTGTTTGAGCTGGTGCCGGTAATCGGTCCTATTTTGAGCGGTTTAATTGCTTTTTTGGTCGCAATTAACACCTCCTTTAGCTTGGGAATGTATGTTATCGCCTTGTTTTTCATTGTCCAACAGCTGGAAAACCACATTTTAATTCCGCTTTTAATGAAAAAATCAATGAATGTCCACCCGGTTGTCGTTTTAATCGCGCTTTTAGCCGGGGGCGAAGTGGCGGGCCTGACCGGCGCCGTGCTGGCCGTGCCGATTGCTATTTTAATTCAGGAAATTTTCAATTACTTGGCGGAAAGCAAAGAAAAAATGGACAAATCAAAACTCAATATCTAGCCGGTTATTGGAATTATGCGTTATCTTGATTCTCACACTCATGTTCAGTTTGCGGCGTTTGACAATGATCGGAAAGAAGTCATTGGCCGGGCCCTGGAAAGCGGTGTCGGGCTTGTTAATGTTGGCACTCAAAAAGACACTTCGGCCGCGGCCGCCAAGTTAGCCGCCGACTACGCTGAAGTTTTCGCCGCCGTTGGCCTGCACCCGATTCACACTTACTCCACTTACCATGACAAAAAAGAATTAGGCGCCGGCCGGGGTTTTGTTTCCCGGGAAGAACGATTTGATTACAGCTATTACCGGAACCTGGCCCAAGCCGATAAAGTGGTTGCCATTGGCGAGTGCGGGTTGGATTATTTCCGGCTTCCGGCCGAGGAGAAAGAAATCAAAGCGCGGCAGAGAGAAGTGTTTGAAGAACAAATCAAGCTGGCCTTAGAGTTAAAAAAGCCCTTAATGGTCCACTGCCGACCTTCGGCAAAATCGGAAGACGCCTATTTAGATTTAATTGAGATTATTAAGCCCTACCTCAGCCGGCTTTCCGGGTTTGTTGCCCATTTTTTTGCGGGCAGTTTGGAAACGGCCAAACAGCTGGCCGAGCTGGGCGCTTATTTTACTTTTGGCGGCGTTATTACCTTTGCCAGCGATTACGACGAGATTTTGAAATATTTGCCCCGGGACCGAATCTTGTTTGAAACTGACGCTCCGTACGTGGCTCCCGTTCCTTATCGGGGAAAAAGGAACGAGCCCAGTTATGTAATTGAAGTATATAAGGCGGCTGCCCGGTTGCTCCAGGTTGAACCTAAGCGGCTGGCGGAAACTATCAGGGAAAACAATAAAGCGGTTTTTGGTATTTAGTCCAAAATTAAACGGTTC
>CAYVGF010000014.1:3103-9282 GCA_964451115.1 uncultured Candidatus Saccharibacteria bacterium | reverse complement strand
CCCACCAGAGCGCCTCTGAGTAAAACAGCTAAAGTTTATTCTGAATTTATTTACCTCGGAGATGAAAAGATCCCTTACATTGATTACGATCCCAGAAGCAATTAAAAACATCCCACAAAACGTGGGATTTTTCGTTTCAGCGCCCGCCAATCTTATTTAGGCGGCGGAATCAGTTCTCAAGCTGTTCTTCAATCTTTGCCAATACCTTTTCCGGCTGGGAAAGATAAAGCGGCAGCAGGTCGGGGTTGGTGTCAATAATTCTTCTCACTTCCGGCCCGTTGCGGTTGATCCAGTCAATGCCTATTGTTTGAATATCGGTGGCTGCCCGATCTGTTTCCGCTAGGCGTTGCCAGCATCTTTTGATAAGCTCTCTTTGAATGGCGTTGATAATAGCGATTGGCTTGAAATCTATGCCGGAATCCATTTTTCTGCCGCCGGCCGGATCAATTCTTTCTGGTGAAGGTTTCATGGTTTGGTTATGTTAGTTTGGCGCTTTGACGACTTGAAGATATTGCTAGATGAGATATTATTTTTACTATCGCTTATAATTATAATTCCTTTATGAAAAAATACCATCACCAAAAAATAGAAAAGAAATGGCAATCAGTTTGGCGGAAGGAGCGGATTTATGAACCAAGCGTCAGAGCCGCCAAAAAACCTTTCTACAACCTCATGATGTTTCCTTACCCGTCCGCCGAAGGGCTGCACGTGGGCAATATGTACGCCTTTACCGGTTCGGATGTTTACGGCCGGTTTAAACGTATGCAGGGCTATGATGTTTTTGAGCCAATCGGCCTTGACGGATTCGGAATCCATTCCGAGAATTATGCCTTAAAAATCGGCGCTCATCCGGCAAAGCAAGCCCGGAAATCGGAACAAAGGTTCTACCGGCAGTTAGAGATGATCGGCAACGGTTTTGCTTGGGAGCGCAAGGTGGAAACTTATGATCCCCAGTATTACAAATGGACCCAGTGGATTTTTAAAAAGATGTTTGATTCCGGTTTAGCTTACCGCAAGCAGTCGCCGGTAAACTGGTGTCCGCACTGCCGGACGGTTTTAGCTGATGAACAGGTGATTAACAACCGTTGCGAGCGGTGCGATACCGAGATTGTCCAAAAAAATCTGGAGCAATGGTTTTTTAGAATTACCAAGTATGCGGACAAGCTTTTAAAGCCGATTCCGCGCCTGAATTGGGCTGAGAAGGTAAAAATAGCCCAGCGGGACTGGATTGGCCGGTCTGTCGGTGCGGTGATTAAGTTTAAAATCCAAAACTCAAAGCTTGCAGTTCCCGTTTTTACCACTCGGCCAGACACGCTTTTTGGCGCCACCTATCTAGTTCTGGCGCCAGAACATTCTTTGCTTGTTTCTAACCGGTTGGGCGTCAAAAACTATCGCGAAGTTGAAAAATACATCAAACAAGCCCGCAAGAAAACCGAACATAGCCGGGTTGTCAGCAAGGTTAAAACCGGCGTGGAACTCAAAGGCGTCAAAGCTGTTAATCCGGCTAACGGTGATGAATTGCCAGTTTGGACAGCGGATTATGTTTTGGCTTCATACGGCGCCGGCGCGGTAATGGCGGTGCCGGCCCACGACAAACGGGACTTTGAGTTTGCCCAAAAGTATGGCCTTAAAATTAGGCCGGTCATCAAGCCGGAAACGGGCAAACAGTTACTGCCTTACGAAGGCGAGGGGATTTTATTTAACTCCGGCCGGTTTAACGGCTTGAAATCAAAAACGGCCAGGAAGGAGATTGTGAAATTTGTTGGCGGCAAAATGAAGGTGAATTATCGCCTGCGGGATTGGCTAATTTCCCGCCAGCGGTACTGGGGACCGCCGATTCCGATGGTTTTTTGCCAGCAATGCCGGGAGAAAATAGAAAAATTAAGAACAGAAAAGCCGAAACGCGATCTGCTCAAAAAATACAGTCCCGGCGAACTGGAAAATCCTGGCTGGTTCAGCGTGCCTGAATCTGAGCTGCCGGTAAAGCTGCCGTTTGTTAAAAACTTTAAGCCGTTGGGCAAAGGGGAATCTCCTCTAGCCACCGTGAAGTCCTTTTACCAAACGCAGTGTCCGCGCTGCGGCGCTTCGGCCCGGCGGGAAACCGATGTTTCTGATACTTTTTTGGATTCCGCTTGGTTTTATTACCGCTACCTTGACAGCCGAAACGATAAGCGGATATTCAGCCGGCAGATAGCCAAAAAATGGCTGCCGGTTGATATGTACATTGGCGGCGCCGAGCATGCCGTAATGCACCTGCTCTACACGCGGTTTATAACCAAAGTCTTTAAGGACTGGAAACTGATAAGCTTTGATGAGCCGTTTCGGAAGTTTCGGGCCAACGGCCTTATTATCAAAGAAGGCCGCAAGATGTCAAAATCAAAAGGCAACGTTGTCAATCCTGATGAGTACATTAAGAAATACGGCGCCGATGTTTTGCGCGCTTACCTGATGTTTTTGGCGCCGTTTGAACAAGGCGGCGATTTTCGGGATGCCGGCATTATCGGCATTATCCGGTTTTTTGACCGCGTCTGGAATTTCTTCAACGGGCCGTTCCAAAAAGCGGAAGCCCGCCGGGATGATTTGCAAAAAATTCTCCACCGGACAATTAAAAAAGTAACCAGTGATATAGAGTCTCTTCAGTACAACACCGCCCTGAGCGCGCTGATGGAGCTTTTTCGGGAAATGGAAAAATCCAGCCAGGTCAGCCGTGCTGCCGCGGAAAGTTTCTTGAAAATGCTGGCGCCTTTCGCGCCGCATCTGACCGAAGAAATTTGGCGGGAAATTTTAAAAAACCGGAAATCAATCCATATCCAAAAATGGCCCCGGTTTAACCGCCGCTATTTAACGGAATCCGCCTTTAACTTAATTATTCAGCTTAACGGCAAGTTTAAAGGCGTGTTGGCCGCGCCCAAAGGCATCAGTAAGGACGAAGCTGCGAAACTGGCCCTTAATTTTCTTAACCAAAAAAAGAGCCTTACTCCGGCAGAAGTTAAAAAAATTATTTTTGTGCCGGACAAACTGATTAACTTTATCTGTTAATCTTACCAGAATCAGCGCATTGGCAACGGCACAACAACAGCACGCCAGCAACAGCAGCAGCAACCACCCGAAAAATAAAAACCAATCTTGTAAATGTTGAAAATCAATCTCTGAAGGTTAAAAAAATCAATCTATGGAGGTCGGACCTCCATAGATTGACTCCATAGATTGAGACCTCCATAGATTGAAATTTGTGGCATAATTAATTGCAAACAATAAAGGATAGTATAATGACCGATCGGTCATTATACTATCCTGGTATGTACTGTGTGCATATTTGTAGTTTTTATGCACGCCGTGCGTTTTCATTTTTAATCTTTCCGGTTAATCTTTGAAGCTAGCAGTTATTTATCGTTAAACAACTGAAGACAAGATCATCCGCCTTAAGGCGGATAAGGTTTGAAATTAATCATTGCCCATAATTTTTTGTTCTTAATTTTCAGAGAGGTTAAGGAAAATATAATTCCTGGTTCTTCCGCTTGTTATTATTTTCCGTCTAATTCATAATTGAGATATGTGCGGCATAGTCGGTTTTATTGGTAAGGAGGATGCGCTTCCTTTTGTTTTAAATGGCTTGAAAGCTTTAGAGTACCGCGGCTACGATTCGGCGGGTTTAGCTATTGGCGGCGGCCGGACGGTAAGATTAATCAAAGCCAAGGGCCAGGTTAAGGAGCTGGAGAATTTAGTTGCCGGCCGGAAAATCAGCGGTCAAGCGGGGTTAGGGCACACTCGCTGGGCGACCCATGGTTTGCCCAACAAACGCAACGCCCATCCCCATCATGATTGCCGCCGGGAGATTTTCATTGTCCACAACGGCATAATTGAGAATTACAAAGACTTGCGGGATTACCTTTTAACCAAAGGCCACCAGTTCCGTTCCGATACTGACAGCGAGGTAATTGCCCACTTAATTGAAGAGTTTTTAAAAACCGAACCTGACATCAGCGCCGCTTTATTCAAAACCTTGAAAACTATTGAAGGCGCTTACGCGCTGGCTGTTCTGTTTAAATCGGAACCCGGTAAAATTTACGCCGCCCGTTTATCCAGCCCTTTGGTTATCGGGCTGGGAAAGGGTAAAAATGTTTTAGCTTCCGATCCAGCGGCAGTCGTGGGCATTACTCGGCGCGTTGTTTACCTTGCCGACGGCGCGGTGGCCGAGATTTCGGCGGACAAGGTGAAAATCTCCAACTTTAACCGGAAACCGGCGCCGTTGGATGTCCGAGAGCTGGAATGGAGCTTGGAGCAGGCCCAAAAAGGGAACTTCCCCCACTTTATGCTTAAAGAAATCTTTGAGGAGCCGCAGGCGGTTGAGATGTCCTATCAGGGCCGCCTCAAACTGAAAGAGAAATTGATTAAGCTTGGCGGCTTGGAGAGTGTAACCAGAAAGCTCAAGAAACTTAAAAGGATTATAATCGTGGCCAGCGGCACCTCTTATCACGCCGGTTTAATTGGCGAGTATTATCTGGAGGAATTAACCGGCATCCCGACAGAAGTGCGGAGCGCTTCGGAGTTTAACTACCGCCGGGAACCTTTTGATCCTCATACCGCGGTTTTGGCTATTTCCCAGTCCGGCGAAACGGCCGACACGCTAGCCTCAGTTAAAAAGGCCAAGAAGCACAAACTGCTGACTTTGGGCATTGTCAATGTTGTCGGCTCCAGCATTGCTCGTGAGACCGACGCCGGGGTTTACAATCACGCCGGCCCGGAAATCGGAGTGGCTTCTACCAAAGCTTTCATTTCCCAGCTGACAATTTTGTTTTTAATCGCCTTTTACCTGAAAGGCTTGCGGTCAAAAATTACCGCCGCTGACTGGAAACTGATTCGGGAGCTGGCCAAAATGCCGGAAAAAATAAGTTCGGTTTTAGGCCAGATTCGCCAGGTGGAAAAAATAGCAACTCGCTACAAAGATTACCGAAACTTTTTGTTCTTGGGGCGGCGGTACCATTATCCGTTAGCTATGGAAGGCGCGTTGAAGTTAAAGGAAATTTCTTATATCCACGCTGAGGGTTACGGCGGCGGCGAAATGAAGCATGGCCCAATTGCGATGATTGACGAAAACTTTCCCACCATTGCCTTAGTGCCGAAAAACGGCATTGCCGAGAAGATGTATTCCAATATTGAAGAAATTAAATCCCGAAAAGGGCCGGTAATTGCCGTTGCCACCGAAGGTGACAGCCAAATTGCCCGCCTGGCCAATGATGTGCTCTATATTCCGGCCGCTCCGGAACCGCTCCAGCCATTCCTTACGGTTATTCCGCTCCAATTGTTTGCCTACTTTGTCGGCGTCAAGCTTGGCTTTAATGTTGACAAGCCGAGAAATTTGGCAAAGTCGGTAACGGTTGAGTAAAATCCAGCTAAAAATCAGTTGCTCATTTCTTTTATTTTGTCTATTTTTATTTTATTTATATCTATAACTTCTCGGGATACTATAATGACCGATCGGTCATTATACTATCCCAAATTAAAATAATGATTAATAATGAATAATGAATAACAAAACCTCAGTTAAGCTTGTATTTAGTTTGAGTGTAAAGCTTGATAATAATTAAAACTTGGGTTAGCTTGAAAGTAGTTTTTCACAACAAAAAAAGGAGGGCAGATTGAAGTTTGACCCAATCGCTGTAAAAAAACTTATAAAAAAACTTCAGCAGGAGAAAATCTTAAATGTTCCCCAGAGCCAATTAAAATATTGGCTGAAAAATTATGAGATTTATACTGAGGAGGAATTTTTGGAGGACATTTTGAAAATTGCCGACTGGGCCCGGGATAAAAATTTTCAAGGTGTCTTTGGCATCACTCGCGGCGGCTGGGGACCGGCTCTTTGGCTCTCCCATCGCTTGGATATTTTTTTAATTACCAAGGAGGAAGATATTACTCCGCGGGTTTTGGTGGTAGACGATATTCTAGATACCGGCGCCACCAAAAAAGTTTTATGCCAATCCGTATCGGCAAAATTTAAAATGGCCACCCTCTATGTCAAGGAAGGCCATGAAAAAGAAGTTGATTTTTACTGCCGAGTCAAGCGGGATAAATTCATTGTTTTCCCATGGGAAACTCTGCAAAGTGCTAAATATGACAACACAAAAATTAGTTAATTTAACGCCCCGCTCAAAGCGGGGTTTTTATTTTTTAATTTTGGA
>CAYVGF010000014.1:0-3003 GCA_964451115.1 uncultured Candidatus Saccharibacteria bacterium | reverse complement strand
AGCGAACCACTCCATTTCTTCGTAAGGATAAAACGAATCCCGGCCGATTTTAAGGCCTTTATCATCCAGAGAAAAGGTTAGAATTGGCGGCCGGTGCCTGGTCAGATGAATTAAGAGCGCGTAGGTGGCGGCGAGAAAAAAAGCAAACAGGAAGTTCTTTTGAATTAAGGCCAAAGCGGCCAAAGCGGCGAAAAACAAGGTGAGGTAAAGGTACCAATTGAAAGATTTCTTGTGAAACTGGCGTTCTGCCGCCCGCCAGACTATTTTTTCTTTATTATTTGTTTTTGAGGTCATAACTATTTGCGGTCCCAACGGGATTCGAACCCGTGTTTCCACCTTGAAAGAGTGGCGTCCTAAACCAACTAGACGATGGGACCGCCTTTAGAATATTAACTATTTTTGAGCGGGAAATCAATAATAAATTAGCGCTTCCAAGTTTTAGCCAAGTTTTGCTTGAGTTCGCTTTTTCAACCTTAAATTCAAACTGATAAACAATCCGATTAAGATGAAAGCGGTAAGCGACATCATTGGAATGCCGATATAATCGAACTCAAACACATAGCGCCGGGCGCAGGCAATGGCTTCAGCCGCGCTGCAGAGCGCTGATGAGCTTTGAGTATAATAGATATAGTTGTGGTAAAGGGCTACTACCCCTCCTAAAACCGAGGCGGCAAGAGTTGACCGCAAAATGATTTCCCGGCGGCGGGCCAGAAAGAACCCGAGCAAGAAAATAAAGATCAAGGCAAAAAATCCCCTCTGAACCCAACACAGGCTGCAGGGCGGAAAACCGATTAAGTTTGAATAAACCAGGCTGAAAGCCAGGGCCAGAGAGACCGTTGCCAGAGCCAGTTCGGCGCCCTTGCGGGCTAAAAAATTAAAAAAAGGAATTTCCGGCCAGCGCCTGGATCCGGCCAGTACCACCAGAATTGCCACGATAAATATCTGTGCGGCTACCACCGCCGCGCCCAGGAATTTGTTGATGGCATAAACCAGCTCCATTAATTTGAGGCTTCCGCGGGCAAAGTACACCCGCTTTTATTTGACAGTTGGGCAAATGAAGCCCGGCCTTCAATTCGGCTGCCGTCCGGGAAGATCCAGGTCGGATAGCCGGTGATGCCGGCTTCTTGGCAGATTTTCAGCTGGCTTTGGCCGTCTGGCGTTGAGCACTCAATGTAGGGCAGATATTTTTGGGCGCTGCCAAACTCCGCTTTTTGGGTTTGGCAGTGCGGGCACCAAAAGGCGCCGTAAAACTTCGCTCCTTTTTCATTTAGGCATTGGGCAAAAGAATCCAGCGGATTTGGCTGGTTATTTTGGCTGATAAAAAACAAGACACTGACTAACACTGCTACCCCAACAGCGCTGCCCACAACCCATTTGATCTCTTTCTTAATACCTTTCGCCATTTTAAAAGGTTAAAACCAATTAAAGAGTTTGGCAATAAATAATCCGTAAATTCCCAGGTAAAAAATCCCTTCCCATAAGTGAATCCTTCGGGAGATTCCGGAGATTACAAACAGCAAAGTTGCCAAAGCCATAATTGGCAAGCCGACTGAAAATGTTTGGTTGTCAATAGTAAGGTTTTTAAACAATCCAGGCAGGCCCACTACGACCAAAATGTTGAAAACGTTTGAACCGAAAATATTACCTAAAGCGAGCTCTGACTTTTTCTTCAAGGCGGCTTTAATTGATACCAACAGTTCAGGCAGAGAGGTGCCCAGCGCTACAGCCGTTACCGCGATAACGCCGGTGGCAATCTGGAAGATGCTTGCCAGTTGGACAAGAGATTCAATCAAATAATCGGCGCCGATAACCAAGCCGCCGGCGCCCAGCGCCAGCATTAAGTAGTCTTTCCAGGTTGGTTTTTGGCGCCCGGATTTGCTTTTTCGCCTTTCCAGCCTTGAAGGCAGCATATCAATATGATTTTCCGGCATCTCACCCCTTTCCGTTAAGGTGTAGGCGATATAAGCGACATAGACAAGGAGCATCAACAAGGCTTCGCCGAAGGTTATTACCTGGTCCCAGGCGGTTATGCCAAATAAAATTGTTGCCGCCGCCAGCAAAGGCAGGTCCAGGTCTATCAAGTTTTTAGTTACCGTCAGCCGGCGGCTTACCACCGCGGAAGCGCCGACAATCAGCAAGATGTTGGCGATATTGGAACCGATAGCGTTGGCCACCGGCACGTCCATCACTCCTTTAAAGACGGCAAATGACGAAGAAAAAAGCTCCGGCAAGGAAGTGCCGATACCCACAATTATTACGCCGATAATAAAAGGCGACAGGCCAAATGACAAGCCGATTTTTTCCGATTTTTCAATCAGCCAATCTGCGCCTTTGACCAAGACGATTAGGGAAATAATAAAAACAATTAACCAGAACACCATATCAATTTAAAGCTGTTTTAGCCGATTAATAAGATGATATAAAATTAAACCCCGACAATCAATGCAGCGGTTAACTGAACTCAATCTCTTTGGCTTCTTTCAGGAAGAGGCTTTTTCTTTCCACCTGAATAGTAGGAAGGTAGATATTATATTTTTCTTTTAAGATAGCCGTGATGCGCTCCAAAATTTCTTGGGCGTCAGCTTGGTCGGAGATTTTTACGTGGGCGGAAAACATATCTTTGTTGATGCCGATAGTCCAGGCGTGAATATGGTGAGCAAACTCAACGCCGGCGATTTTTTCTATTTCCTCCTTAATTTTGACTAAATCCAGCTCTTTCGGGGTAAAGTCTAAAAGGGAATAAGTGGCGGTTTTGACGATGCCCCAGGCAGCCGCGATTAAAACCGGTGCAAGCAGCATGCCTAAAATCGCGTCGGCTTGTTCCCACCCAGCGTACCGCATCAAAAGAGCCGCTATCAGCACCACAGCCGAACCGACAACGGTTTCCATTACGTGCCAAAACGCGCCGCGGACATTGATGTCGGTTTTTTGCTTTTTGTAGAGCATCACTGCCGGTATGCCGCCGATAATCAGCCCGATAACGGCAAGAATCATCATTGGCGC
>CAYVGF010000013.1:2986-13436 GCA_964451115.1 uncultured Candidatus Saccharibacteria bacterium | reverse complement strand
TTCAAGGTTAAAGCGCTAAAATATTTGACTTAATGCCATTTTTTATCTAAAATGGTGCTTAACCGCTAAAGCGGAATTGTTTTTTGCCTAAATGCGATTATGACCAATAAACTGCCGGAGATAAAATTTAAAAAAGTCCGAATGACCCAGATCTGGAAAGACGACAAAGTAGTGCCGGTGACGGAGCTTAAGTTTGCCGACAACGACAAGGAAGCTTTTTCTTTGTTTCAAGAAAATGACATTGTTGATGTTATCGGCTACAGTAAGGGCCGGGGCTTTCAGGGAGTGGTCAAACGCCACGGCTTTGCCGGCGGTCCTAAGAGCCACGGCCAAAAAGACAGGCTGCGGGCGCCCGGATCTATCGGCGCTACCGCCCCCCAAAGGGTAATTCCCGGTAAAAAAATGCCGGGCCACATGGGACACGCGCGGGTAACCACTAAAAACCTGAAAGTTGCCGCTGTTGACAAAGAAAAAGGGATTTTGCTCCTGAAAGGAGCAGTGCCGGGAATGAAGCGGACGATAGTCAAAATCAGGGTCAAGAAGGAGCCAGTTAACTAAAAATAAAACTATGAAAGCTGACGTTTTTGATTTAAACAATAAGAAGGTAAGGGAGATTGAACTGCCGCGGGAAGTGTTTGAAGTTGAGTGGAACCCGGAGCTGGTCCGGCAGGTTTGGTACGTTGAACAAAGCAACGCTTACCGCCAGACGGCAAAAACCAAAGATCGGAGCGAAGTAAGAGGCGGCGGCCGCAAGCCGTGGCGCCAAAAAGGCACCGGCCGCGCCCGGCACGGGTCAATTCGGTCTCCAATCTGGGTTGGCGGCGGCGTGGCTTTCGGCCCGACTTTAGAAAAAAACCGCCAGCGCCGAATTAATAAAAAAATGAAGCGGAAGGCGATTTTGGCTTTACTGTCCCAGAAATTAAGGGATGAAGAGATAAAGTTTGTTGACAGTTTTAAATTGGAAACGCCGAAAACTAAGTTTTTGGCCGCCGCTTTAAAGCTTCTTTTGCCCGAGAAATTCAGTTCCGCTTTGTTGGTTTATAAGTCCCCGCAAGACAAGAGCATCACTAACTTGGTCCGCAATATTCCAAAAGTGAGAGCTTTAAGCGCGCCAAATCTCAATGTCCGGACGCTTTTAAACCATAAATACCTTTTAATCAGCGCTGATTCCCTTGCCGAGCTTGAGATGTTTTACCAAAAACTCAACCGCCAGGCGGAAAAAACAGCAACCGAAAAGGCCGACCCAAAAACTAAGGCGGAAGCGGTAACCGAAAAATAAAACCATGTCTATTAAAAGCATTTTTAAAAAAGACGACAAAAAGAAAGAAACTTCTTCTCCGAGCCCAACCGAGCCTAAATCTTCTTCCAAGGCCCAGCCGCCGGCTGCTGAAAAAAGCAAAGGCGGCGCCAAGAAGGCATCAGAGAAAAAATCAAGCCAGAAGAAGTCTTCTTCCAAGTCAGACCAAATAGTGATGGCCGGCGATTATGATAAGATTAGTGTTATTAAACATCCGTCTTTCAGCGAAAAATCCCATTTAATGTCGGTCAACCATAACCAGTATGTATTCTGGGTCCTGCCCGATGCCAACAAAAGTGAGATTAAGAAAGAAGTTGAAAAAAGGTGGAATGTTAAGGTAGAATCTGTCAATATTGTGAGGAAGAAAACCAGGCCCAAACGGTATGGCCGCTGGTTTGGCCGCCGGCACATTTTGAAAAAAGCGATAGTTAAGATTTCGCTGCCGGATAAATTAGACATTTACCAAGTTTAAATTTATGAGCAAAGCCCAGTTAACAAAAATCAAGCCCTTAAAAAGGCTGACAACAGGAAGAAAAAATACCTCTGCCCGCAACCATCACGGCCGGATTACCGTGCGTCACAAAGGCGGCGGCCACAAGCGGAAGCTAAGATTGGTTGATTTTAAGCAGAATCGGTATGATATCCCGGCGGTAGTGAAGGCAATAGAGTACGATCCCCATCGTACGACTTTTATTGCCCGAATTGCCTATCAGGACGGCCGGTACAGCTATGTTTTAGCGGAAAAGAACATGAAGCCAGGGGATAAAATTATTACTTCCGAAACGGCGCCTTTGGAGCCGGGCAACCGCACTTTGCTGAAAAATATTCCAGTGGGATTCTCAGTTTTTAACGTGGAACTGACGCCGGGCCGGGGCGGCCAGCTGGGGCGATCAGCCGGTTCAGCGCTGCAAATTCTGGCTAACGAAGACGGCTACACCCAGCTTAAGATGCCCTCGGGCGAGATCAGGAAAGTTTCTTGGAAGTCTTTGGCCACTATCGGCCAGGCGGCCAACGACGACCACAGCCTAAAAATCATTGGCAAGGCCGGACGCTCCCGGTGGTTGGGCATCAGGCCGACGGTTCGCGGTTCGGCTATGAATCCGGTTGACCACAAATACGGCGGCGGCGAAGGCCGGACCCAGCGGGGAACTAAAAGGCCGAAAGACATCTGGGGCAATGTTACCGGCGGCCGCAAAACGAGAAAGAAAAACAAAGCGTCCAATAAATTTATAATTAAGCGCCGAATTAAGAAAAAGAGAAAATAAAAACTATGTCCAGAAGCTTAAAAAAAGGTCCTTACGTTGACCAAAAATTATTAGCCAAAGTTTTAAAGAAAAAGCCGGAAGACGGACCAATTAAGACTTGGGCTCGCGCTTCCGAAATTTCTCCCGAAATGGTCGGTTTTACCTTTTTGGTCCACAACGGCAAGGATTTTGTGGAGGTCAAAATCAGGGAGGAGATGATTGGCCACCGGTTGGGCGAGTTTGCCCTTACCCGCAAATTCATTAAACACGGCGGCAAAATGCAGCGGGAACTGGAAAGAAAAAGCGGCAGTTAATTGGAAATAAATTAATTTTACAACAACCATGGCAACTTCGGTCAAAACTTCAAAAACTAAAAACAGCCAGAACGCTTCTCCGGAGGTAAAGGCTATTTTGCGTTATGAGAAAATCACTCCCCGCAAGATGAGGCTGGTAGCCGATTTAATCAGAGGCTTGCCGGTTAGCGAAGCGGAGGCCCAACTGTACCTTTCGCCCCGCAAGGCTAGCGAACCGCTGTTAAAGCTTCTCCGGTCGGCAATTGCCAACGCTGAAAACAATTTTAAGCTTAACCGGAACAAATTGTTTGTGAAATCAATCCAAGTCAATCAAGGCCCTCGCTTCAAACGGTACATGATGAGGGCGCGGGGAGCGGTGAGCCCGATCCATAAGATTATGAGCCACGTAGTTATCGTTTTGGCGGAGCGAGACGAGGCTGTTAAAAAGAAATTTGTTTTGCCGGAAAGGAAGCTTAAGCCGGCCAAACAAGGCAAAAAATCCAAGCCGGCGGAAAAAGAAAAAGAAAAAACCGAGAAAAAGCCGGAGTTGGACGCGCCGGCGCCAAAGCCGACAAAAGGAGTTTTCAAAAAAATATTTCGGCGCAAATCAATTTAGGGATGATTAGCGCTTGACAATTGGGACTGCTAAAAATAAAATAAAGGCTGATGGACGAAAGGATTCAGGTTATACTTCAAAACAGCATTAACGACTTTATTGAAACCGGCGAGCCGATTACTTCTAATCGGCTTTTTGGCCATTATAATTTTGGCATTAAGCCGGCCATGATTCGGCGGGAACTGAATAAGCTTGACAGATTGGGGTTTTTGAGCCAGATCCACCCTTCCGGGGGTCGGGTGCCGACAGTCAAAGCTTACCAGTTTTTTGTCCGGCACCTTAGCGACCAGGAACTGCTGGCGGCAGAGTATATCAGTTTTGCCCGCAAACTGCTTAAATTAATCAAACAAAGAGAATTTGACGTTTTCACTGACCGCGTTGCCCGTTATCTTGCCAGCTTTAATATCTTTTACGAGCCTCAGGAAGATTTGGTTGAAGACAGCGGTTTGGTGGAACTGCTGAGAAAATTGGATTTAGCAAAAGAGGAACTGTTAAGATCTGTTTCCGACATAGAATTTTTAGACAAGAAACTGCGGATGGTTTCCCGGCGTTGGGAAAAATCAAATCAATGGCCAAGAGTTTACATCGGCCAAAGCCCTGTTACCTCTAGCGACTATCTGTCGGTTATTGTGGCGAGAATTAATTACGACGGCCGGCATTTCTATTTGTTTAATGTAGGCCCCGTTCATATGAATTACAAAAAGTCATTAGGTCTAATTAAAAGTTTATTAAAATGCGTTTCTAAATAATATGACTCAAAACACAGTTAACAATTCCCAAAACGGCGGCCAGATTAAAGATTCAAGCGCTGACAGCCAAAACCGGCAACCATCGGCGGCGTTGGAAAAAGAACTGGCGGAATGCCGAAAGCAAAGGGACGAATATTTGGCCGGTTGGAAAAGGGCAAAGGCTGATTTTATCAATTACAAAAACAGCGAGCAGGAAAGGTTTAATTCTTTTTTGAGGCTGCAGCAGGAGGTTTTAATGAAGGATTTGGTTGGCGTGCTGGACAGCTTGGATCTGAGCCTGGTCAGCGCGGAAGGGGAGTCAATCAACAAGAAAGGCATTTATTTGATTAAGAACCAGTTGGCCGATTCTCTCAAAAAACACGGTTTGCAGCCGATTCTGGTTAAGCCCGGCGACAAGTTTGATCCCCGCCTCCATGAGGCAATTGGCGCGGTTAAAGGTTCCGGCCAATCGCCAGGCACAATTGTTGAGGAAGTAGAAGCCGGTTATCTTTTGCAGGACAAGGTTTTGAGGGCGGCAAAGGTTAGGATTGCGGAATAAAAATAACAATAGCAGTCGGTTAAATTAAGTTATTTATTAAAATTATGGCAAAAATATTAGGCATTGATTTAGGTACAACTAACTCCGCGATGGCCGTGATGGAAGGCGGAGAACCGAAAATTTTGGAAAACCACGAAGGCAATCGGACCACCCCTTCAGTGGTAGCCATCTCTAAAGCCGGCGAAAGGCTGGTTGGCCAGTTGGCCAAAAGGCAGGCGGTAGTAAACCCTAAAAACACAATCTCTTCGGTTAAAAGGTTTATTGGCCGCCGCTTCAAAGATGAAGAGGTTCAAGAAGACATTAAGCACTTGGCTTATGAAACCAGAGAAGCCGGCAACGGCGGAGTGGAAGTTAAGATGGGCGACAAATGGTATAAGCCGGAAGAAATATCGGCGATGGTTTTGCAAAAACTAAAAATAGACGCGGAAGCCAAGCTGGGCGAACCGATTAAAGAAGCAGTGATTACCGTTCCGGCTTACTTTGACGATAGCCAGCGGCAGGCAACTAAGCAAGCGGGAGAAATAGCCGGATTTGAAGTCAAACGGATCTTAAACGAGCCGACTGCCGCTGCTTTGGCGTACGGTTTAAACAAAAAGAAGGATGAGAAAATTGTAGTTTACGATTTTGGCGGCGGCACATTTGACGTTTCGGTTCTGGAAGTCGGCGACAACACGGTGGAAGTTAAAGCAACCGGCGGCGACACCCATTTAGGCGGCGACGATTTTGACCGGCGGATTATTGAACATTTGGTTAGCGAGTACAAGAAAGCCGAAGGTATTGATCTGACCAAAGATTCGCTGGCAATGCAAAGGCTTAAAGAAGCGGCGGAAAGGGCCAAACACGAACTTTCCACCGCTAATGAAACCGATATCAATCTTCCTTACATTACTTCTGATGAAAACGGGCCGAAGCACTTTGAGATGAAGCTAACCCGGGCCAAACTGGAAGACCTGACCAAAGATTTGATTGAGCGGTCCATCGCGCTAATTAAAGAAGTGGTTACTTCCCAGCCGCCGAAAGGCGCCGGTTTCCAGTTAGGCGACATTAACGAAATTATTTTGGTTGGCGGCCAAACTAGAATGCCGGCAATAGCCAAAGCGGTAAAAGATTTATTTGGCAAAGAGCCGCACAAAGGCATCAACCCTGACGAAGTGGTGGCTATTGGCGCCGCAGTCCAAGCTGGCATCTTGCAGGGCGACGTGAAAGACGTTTTGCTCTTGGATGTTGTGCCTTTGACTTTGAGCATTGAAACTTTGGGCGGCGTGGCAACGCCGATGATTCCTAAGAATACCACCATTCCAACCTCTAAAACTCAGATTTTTTCAACTGCGGCTGACAACCAGCCGTCGGTTGAAATCCATGTTTTGCAAGGCGAACGCCCAATGGCGGCAGACAACAAAACTTTGGCCCGGTTTATTTTAGACGGCATTCCGCCGGCGCCGCGGGGTGTGCCGCAGGTTGAGGTTACCTTTGATATTGACGCTAACGGCATTCTTAATGTTTCCGCCAAAGACAAGGCAACCGGCAAGAGCCAGTCGGTAAAAATTGAATCAACCACCAATTTATCCAAGGAAGACATCGAGCGCTTAAAAAAGGAAGCGGCGGAACACGCTGAAGAAGACCGGCGTAAAAAAGAATTAGTTGAGTTGAAAAACAATTCGGAAGCGCTGATATATACCGCTCAAAAATCCCTTAATGACAACAAAGACAAAATTCCAGCTGAGATAAAAGAAGAAGTTGAAAAAAATATTGCCCGTTTGGAAGAGCTTAAAAAACAGGATAACGCGGAAGAAATTAAATCGGCTTTTGAAGCTTTGTCCCAATCGCTGCAAAAAATAGGCCAATCAATGTATAATACAAAGCAGGATGAACAATCCCCAAATAACGAGAACAATTAAGATAGCGAGCCTTGCCTTTATTGGGCTGGTATTTAGCTTTTTCACTTTTTATTTTTATCGGCAACTGCTTGCCGGCGCTGGCGGAATTTGGCCGTTGGCAATTTTCAGCAGCCTTTTTATTTTAGTAGCGGTGATGGAAGCTCTTTTTGTCCGGCCTTTCAGTTTGGTTGTTTTTTTTCTGGGAGCCTCGGCTTTAATCGGCGCTTTTAATTTCAGTTCATTCATTTTTAACGGCAATTTTCTGGTGGTGTTCGCTTTTGGCCTTTTCTTCTTAGGAGCAATCTGGGGCGGCCGGCGAGGCTACAATGAAATGTCTAACAACATTAACTTTCGGTTTGTTAACGCCGCGATAAGAGTGATTGCCAAAACGGCCCTCGGATTGGTTTTGGCTTTCACTTTTTTGGGTTACTTTTATTTTTTCCAGTTAGGCGGCTTTAATGCCAATCTGGCTCGGGGAGTTTATGACAAAACGGTAAACTTTGCCGCTCCTCTAATTCAGGTGTGGCTGCCGGGGCTTTCTTTTGACGATAAAGTTAGCGATGTCATTATTAAAATCAGCAAAAACCAGCTTTTTAGCGTTAATGAGTCAATTAGATCGGAAAGCCAGTTCCAGTCTTTGCCAAAATCGGTGCAGGACGCGCTTTTGAGGCAGATTACCCCTTCAATTCAAAGTTACTTTACGAAAATTTTCGGCCCCAGCTTTAATGGCAACCAGTCGGTAAGAGAGCTGACTTTTAATATTATTAAAGATAAGGTTTCTAATTTCGGCGACCCGTTACTGGCTTTAATTAAAATCGGCCTTGCGGTTTTAGCGTTTTTCGCCTTAGAAGGAATAGTGGTGCTGCTGTATTATCCATTGGCTTGGCTCGGTTTTATTATTTTCAAAATTTTAGTCACGGCTGGATACCTTGATCCCGCTTATGTTTCTATCCAAAAGGAGATTTATGTTATTTGATTTTTTTGTGCAGATAAATCTGTAAATTAATTTTAACGATGGCTAAGAAAGACTATTATAAAATTTTAGGTGTTGACCGAAACGCTTCGGATGAGGAAATCAAAAAAGCTTATCGGCGGCTGGCGCACCGGTACCACCCCGACAAGCCGGGCGGTGATGAAAGCAAATTCAAAGAGATTAACGAAGCTTATCAAGTTTTGTCGGATAAAAACAAACGGGCTGCTTACGACCGTTTTGGCACTGCTGATTTTGGGGCGGCTGGCGGCTTTAACCAACAAGGTTTTGGCGCGCCAGGCTTTGATTTTGGCGGTTTCAACTGGACTGGCGCCGGCGATTTCGCCAACCTTAACGACATCTTGGAAAGCTTATTTAGCCAGTTTGATTTTGCGGGGGCGCCGCGGCGGAAAACTTATAATCGGGGAGCGGATATTGAAGTGGTCCAGACTATTACTTTGGAAGAAGCTTTTTCCGGCGTTGACAAGGATTTAATCATTAAAACGTACATAGCTTGCTCTGCTTGCGGCGGCTTGGGCTTTGACAAATCTGCCGGCACCAAAACTTGCCCAACTTGCAAAGGCCAGGGTGAGATCAAAGAAAGGAAAAGGACGTTTTTTGGCGAATTCAGCCAAATCAAGGCTTGCCCGGACTGCAACGGCCGAGGGGAACTGCCTAATAAGCCTTGTTCCCGCTGTCGCGGCAAGGGCCGAATTTTAGGCGAAAAAGAGGTCAGAATCCACCTCAACCCGGGAGTGGAAGACGGCCAGATAATTAAAATTAAAGGCGGGGGAGAAGCTGGGGAATTAAAGGCTGGCAGTGGAGATCTGTATGTGGTGGTTAAAATCCAACCTCACCCCAAATTCAAAAGAAAAGGGCCGGATTTGTTTGTAAAAAAAGAGATAAACTTAGTAGATGCCGTTTTAGGCAGCTCTTTTACCATTAAAAATTTGGATGGCGAAGAGATTACCGTTAAAGTTCCCGGCGGCTTTAATTTTAAAGAAGATTTAAGGGTGCCGGGGAAAGGGATGCCTAAATTTACTGTCGGTAAAAACACGGTTACGCGAGGCGACCTTTACATTTCCTTAGAGCCTAAAATTCCAAATAAGCTTTCAAGCAGGGCTAAAAAATTATTGGAAGAGCTGAGAAAGGAGCTGGAAGGCGATTAACACAAAAATATAAGCGGTAATGAAATGCGGATTGGATCAGGTTAAATATTATGTCCAGTCCTTTTCTTTTAAATCTGAGGTAAAGCGCAATGTAAAATCGCGTTACGCGAATTATGCGAAGCGGCCGGCATAGTATAATGACCGATCGGTCATTATACTATGCCGGGCTGGAACTGCTAACTTTTGCCGTTGAGCTTTTTTTGGAGAGATAAAAAAATCACTATTTGGAGATAATAATCGCTATGTGGAGGAAAGATACTCGCTATATGGAGAAAAAATAATATCCGCTATAGGTATATACTCAACTCTTAATTCTTCCCATATAAGCATATACTTAACTGTTAATTTTTCCGTCATATGCTTAACTCTTAATTTGTCCCGTTTATCCCCCTTGACTTAATTTTAGTATGCGTTATTATTTAAAAACCATCCGAAGACCGCAGGCATCCATAAGCCCTGCCGAGGATTCAAGTAAGCGAACGGGTGGGTCCCGTTTTTTTAATTGTAAAATTAATATGTTAACCCGAAAGGAAAAAGAAAAAATAATCAGCCAGCTTAACGACAGCTTGAAAGAGACTAACGGGCTGGTAGTTTTAGCTTTTAACAAAGTTCCGGTCAACGAAATGATTAAGTTTCGGGATCAAATCAGGGAAGCTAACGCTTTAATGAAAGTGATTAAACGCCGGTTAATTCAGAGAGTTTTAGATCAGTACGGGATAGACTTTGCTCTCCCGAAGTTTAACGGCCAGTTTGGCATTATCGCCGTTCACGGCGAAATGTATGACGTGGCCGGTCCGGTTTACAAATTTATCCAAAGCGGTGACGGAAAGATATTTTTCGGCTATGATTTTCAGAAAAAAGAATTATTGTCAGAAGACTATATCAGCCAGCTTGGCCAGCTGCCGCCAAAGGAAACCTTGTTGGCGCAGGTGGTGGGAGCCGTTTCGGCGCCGTTGAGAGCCTTACTTTATGTTTTAACTGAAAGAAGCAAAAAGGTCGCAGCTTCGTAAAAAAATTAAATTAATAAATTTAGCAATTAAAAACTATGGCAGAAGACCAAAAAAACAATCAGCCGGCAGAGGACAAAGCCAGTCAGCCGGCAAAGGCCGATGGAGAAAAGAAGGAAGAAGCCAAAGAAGAAGCCAAAGCGGAGGAACAATCAGCCGCTAAAGAATCAAAGCCGAATCCCAAGTTTGACGAAATCATCTCAAAAATTGAGCAATTGACAGCAGTTGAACTGGCCGATTTAGTTAAAGCCTTAGAAGAAAAGTTTGGCGTTTCAGCCGCTATGCCAGTTGCTGCCGGCGCCGCCGCTGCTGCCGGCGGAGAAAAGTCAGAAGCGGATGTTGTTTTGCAAGCGGTGGGCGACCAAAAGATTAATGTGATTAAAGCTGTCAAGGAAATTACCGGCTTAGGCTTAAAGGAGGCTAAAGATTTAGTGGATAATGCCCCCAAACCGATTAAAGAAGGGGTGAAAATGGAAGAAGCGGAAGAAATTAAGAAAAAACTGGAAGAAGTCGGCGCGACTGTCGAACTGAAGTAAAGGTTTAAATTTTATTCAGAAAGCCGCCTTGGATTGTCAAAGGCGGCTTTTTGATTTATATTTTATTTTAGTTTATTTAGGGCGCATAGCTCAGTGGCAGAGCGCTACCTTCACACGGTAGAGGCCGGAGGTTCAATCCCTCCTGCGCCCACCA
>CAYVGF010000013.1:0-2886 GCA_964451115.1 uncultured Candidatus Saccharibacteria bacterium | reverse complement strand
ATCCCTCCTGCGCCCACCAATCATTAACTTCATGCCTTTCATTTGTCCGCTAGTAGAAAAAGCAAGTAAGCATTCGAAATTAGAAATTAGAAATTAGAAATTAAAATAGTCCCTCCTGCGCCCACCAATCATTAACTTCATGCCTTTCATTTGTCCGCTAGTAGAAAAAGCAAGTAAGCATTCGAAATTAGAAATTAGAAATTAGAAATTAAAATAGTCCCTCCTGCGCCCACATCTAAAAATTGAACCTCCAAAAAGAGGTTCAATTTTTAAATATTCAAGCCAGTTTTAAAATCAAACTATCTTTCCAGCAGCCAGTTGTAGATTTTGGCAAAGAGCCAAAGGCCAATAAAGCCGTCTAAAAAGCCGTAGATAGCGCCGATGAAAGCGCCGCCGAGAGAGATGTCATAACCGGGATAAATGCTGCTTAAAAGGTAAAGGAAATCTTGGGCGTACCCGCTCCAAAGAGAAAACAGGGTGATAACCAGGAGGCAAGCGCCCCACAGAATTCCCGCGGCGGAGCCAAGTTTAGAAGCATTTAGTTTCATGTTTGTTTTATGTATAATTTTAAAGCGACCTTTGATTTGCCTTTTTATTTTACCACTTTTTAATCGCAATTGTGAGGTCCGCTGTCAAAATCAGCCGATTTGGGTTAGAATTTAAATTAATAGTCCAACTTTTATGGCTTTAGAAGAAAAGAAAAAGCTGCTTTCCGATTTGGAGCAAGCAATGAATAGCGACAGTTCTCTGCCGCTTCAAGCGGCTAATTTGGTTTTTGGCGAAGGTAATCCTGCGGCTGAAATTATGTTCGTTGGCGAAGCGCCAGGATTTCACGAAGACAAGCTGCAGCGTCCTTTTGTCGGCCGCGCCGGCAAATTATTAGATAAGCTTATTTTGGCCAACGGCTGGAAGAGGGAAGAGGTCTACATTACCAACATTGTCAAACGGCGGCCGCCAAACAACCGCGATCCCTTGCCGGAAGAAATTGAAGCTTATAAGCCTTACCTTAAGCGCCAGATTCAAATTATTGATCCAAAAATAATTGTCCCTTTGGGCCGGTTTGCGATGAATTACTTCATTCCTCAGGCAAAGATTTCTCGGGATCAGGGCAAAATTTTTTGGCTGAAGGGCAAAATTATTTTCCCCATTTACCATCCGGCTGCCGCTCTGCGGTCGTCAGCGGTGATGATCAGCCTTCAGCAGAGCTTTTTGGCTTTAAAGAAGGTAAAGGAAGGGTTTAGCCTGCTTTTAGCCAAACATCTGGCCCAGCCAGCCAATCCCCAAACCTCAACCCTGTTTTAACCTAACAACTATGAATAAGGCCAAAGATTACATTATCAGCAGATTAAAAGAGGATTTAATTTCCGTTTCCGGCACCGGCGATTTTAAGTTGAATTCGGCGCCAAGCCACGTTCCAGCCGACTTAAGCGCCGTTTTTAGCGATTTTCAGAAAGCGCAAGCCGCTGCCAAAGAGTTGGCTAAAATTAATGAGCTGGTTGAGTCCGCAATTGCCGCTGGCCCGTTTCTGAACCTTACTCTCAATAAGGAAAAGTTTTACCAACAAACGTTGGCTCAAGTGTCCCATTTGGGCGGCGAATACGGCTATAGCGATAAATTAAAGGGCCAGCGGATATTTATTGAGTACTCCTCGCCCAATATCGCCAAGCCGATGGGAGTAGGGCATCTGCGTTCAACTATTATTGGAGAGTCTTTGGCGCGGATTTACGAAGCTTTGGGCGCCAAGGTAATCAGGGAAAATTACCTGGGGGATTGGGGAACCCAGTTTGGCAAACTTATCTACGCTTACCAAAATTGGGCTGACCGCCGAAAGGTTGCCCGGAATCCGATTCACGAGCTAAAAGAGCTCTATGTTGAGTTCCAAAGAAGAGCCGAAAACAACCCGGAAATTGAAGAAGAAGCGCGCAAAATATTTTTTGCCTTGGAAAAAGGGGACCGGGAGCTGAAAAAACTTTGGCGGGAGTTCCGGGATTTAAGCGTTAAGCACTTCAAAGGAGTTTATAAGCGGCTGGGCATTAAGTTTGACGTTTACAGCGGCGAAAGCAGATTTGCCCGGGAGGCGCAAAAAATAGTTGACAATTGCCTGAAACAAGGCGTTTGCCAGTTAAGCAAGGACAGTTCCGTTTTTGTTGAACTGCCCGGCGTACCATCGTTTATTTTGCGGAAAAGCGACGGCGCCACCCTTTATCTGGCTCGTGATTTGGCCGCTTTGCAGTTTAGAATTAAAAAGTACCGGCCCAACGTTTTGCTCTATGTTGTAGGCGCTGAACAGAAGCTTCATTTTCAACAGCTTTTCGCCTTAGCTGAGAAATTAGGCTACCTTAACGGCCATTCGGCGGAGCATATTGATTTTGGTTTGGTGCGGATTGAAGGCAAGAAGATGTCTACCCGCCGCGGCACTACCGTCAGCTTGGAGCTTTTAATCCAGAAGTCGGTTGAAGAGGCTGGAAAAATTTTAGCCCAAAAATCTAATTTGCCGGAAAGCCGAAGAAAAAAACTAGCCGATTTAATCGGGATTGGCGCCATCTTTTACAATGATTTAAGGCAGTTCCGAACGAAGGATATCAATTTTGACTGGCAAAAGATGATTAATTTTGAAGGCAGCAGTTCCGCTTACCTTCAGTACACCCACGCCCGAATCAGATCCATTTTGAAAAAAGCAGGCTTTAAAAAAGGGCTGCCTTTGTCTGATTTTAAGTTTGAAAAAGAAATTGAATTCGGCCTATTAAAAAAAATAGCTTTCTTTCCCGAAATTATCGGGGAAGCCGCTGATAAAAAATCGCCCAATCTTATAGTTTCTTATTTAGAGTCTTTGGCCCAGCTGTTTAATTCTTTCTACGGCCAAGTTTCAGTTATTAAGACAGCAGA